>DATDED010000482.1:0-3432 GCA_036523455.1 Gemmatimonadales bacterium | reverse complement strand
CGGCGTGATGATCTTGCCCCGCGCCGTGTAGTCCTCGGGGTTCGCCGTGAACACCAGTGCCACGTCGAGGTTCAGCCGCACCGGGTAGCCCTTCAGCTGGACGTCCCCTTCCTGCATGATGTTGAACAGCCCCACCTGGATCTTCCCGGCGAGGTCGGGCAGCTCGTTGATCGCGAAGATGCCGCGGTTGGCCCGCGGCAGCAGGCCGAAATGCATGGTCAGCTCGTCGGAGAGCAGGTGCCCGCCGCGCGCCGCCTTGATCGGATCCACGTCGCCGATGATGTCGGCGATGGTGACGTCGGGGGTGGCGAGCTTCTCCACGAAGCGCGCGTCGCGCGGCAGCCACGCGACCGGCGTGCGCTCGCCGTGTTCGGCCACCAGCTCCCGGCCGTATTTCGAAATCGGGGCGAACGGGCTGTCGTTCACTTCGCTCCCGGCGAGGAACGGGATCTCCTCGTCCAGCAACGTCACGAGCTGCCGCACGATGCGGCTCTTCGCCTGCCCGCGCAGGCCCAGCAGAATGAAGTTGTGCCGCGACAGGATGGCGTTGACGAGCTGGGGCACGACGGTCTCTTCGTAGCCCACGATGCCCGGGAACAACGCGGATCCGTTCTCCAGCAGGCAGATCAGATTCTCGCGCAGCTCATCCTTGACGGTGCGATGGATGCGGGCCGGGGAGGCCCACTCGGTCTGTTTCAGCTCACCCAGGGTGGTCGGTTTGGCAGCGCTCATGGGCGGACATTAACCCGCCGTCTCTCGCGGTGTAAAGAGCCGCGCGGCCGCGACGCCCCACGCCGCTACCTCCACGTTGACACTGCGATCGGCGTTCATTGTGAACGGCGGGCCGTTCATCTCCACCAGGTTGACGCGCCTCGCCTGCTGGAACGCGTACGCGGCGGGCCACACTCCCACCGTGCGTCGCGTGCCGCGAACGTCCAGCAGCTTGACGATCGCTCCCTCGCCGTCGTCGGCCGGCTTGATCCCGATCGCGGCCACACCGCGGTCGGGAATGGACAGTGCCGCATCGCGGGACACGAGCGGCCCCGGTGTGCTGTTGGTGTAGGGCGGACCGACGTACAGCGGCTCGCACGCCGCCCAGCCGCGCCGCACCGGTTCGGCAGCGTCCCCCGGCGCGAGCAGCGAGAGACGGTAGCGGAACACCAGGTCGCCGCCCTGACGGGCGGCGTAGTTGGTGTGCCAGTAGTTGTTCGTCACCCAGGAGAACAGCGTCCCGTCCGGGGCGATGGTGCGACGCCAGGCGCCGCGAAACAGGTCGTTGAGGGTCACGAGCGGGGCGTCGGGTGCGCTCCACAGCACGCCGGACGTTCCTTCGTGCAACCACACCCAATGGGTGTGGCAGTACCAGTCGCGACAGCTCCCGGGCTGTTGGTCCTGGTCCACGGACATACGGCCGAGCGGGATCTCCACCTCGACCGTGGGCTGGGTGAAGGCGAACGGAAACGCGGCGTACACCGCTTCCTTGGCGAGCGTCCCGGTCTTGGTGATGCGGTTCTCGATGTCCACCCAGGGAAGGTCGTCGTACAGCGTGACGCGCGACGTCACGGCGGTGCAGCCGCGCAGCGTCCGCGTGCACTCGAGCCGCACGCCGATGCCGGGGAGGCGCCGGCGCCGCGATGCGACCCGCACCGCGCCGGCCACGTCGAGCGTCGGAGCCGAACGCAGCGTGTCCCGATCTCCCGAGGTCCAGAGGGCGCTGCGCTCGCCGCCCAGGACGTGCAGCAGCTGGTTCAATCCGGGCCAGGCTGACGCCCGCACCCGCTCGATGCCGTCGGGGCCGGCGAGCGAGGCGATTGCTCCGGACCGCGGGTCGAGTTTCACCCGGAATCCCCCCGCGGCCGCCTCCAGCGCATCGCCTTCTTCTACTGGGGGGGCCGGTGCGCGGGCACTCGTCGTGAGCGCGAGGTACCCGAGCGGCGGCACGTCGCGCAGCAGGAGGAGGGCGTCTCCGTCCTCGAGGTCCACACTCGGGACGCTCTGGCCGCTCGACGCGAAGGCGGTGCCGGCGGCGCCGGCCACCCGGACGACGTCGGTGCGGGGCCAGTTGGCGGCGTTGAGCACGATCCGCCCGGCGCCCGCGTTCGTGGCCCGGCCGATCCGCTCCAGCGCCGCGTCGAGCTGGCTCTGCGCCGCCGCGGCCGCCCCCTCCACGTAGCGCCGCTTGTACGCCCATTGCTCCACGGTCTGCCGGCTGTCGGGGGCGCTGACGCTTTCCGCGGCGCCCCAGGTGTGCTCGCCGAACAGCAGCAGGTCGCGCCACATCTGGCGCCGCTCCTCGGCGCGCGCGCGGATCCGGTCGGCTCGCTCCCCATCAGGGGCCTCGACCCGCGCGTCCCAGAGCGTCGCGATCTCGGCCGCCCGCGCCACGAGTTGCGCCGCGCGAAAACGCGCCAGCTCAGCGGCGGTGGACGCGGCGCCGTCCTCCCAATACATCCCCGTGTCGCCGCGGCGTACCGGGATCTGCGCCGGGTAGCGCCGCTCGACTTCCCGGAAGAACTCCTCGGCGCGCCCCGGCACGATACGCGGGAACGCGTAGCGGCGGTTGTACTCCTCCATATTCGCGATCAGCGCCTCATCCATGGGCGCGTTGTCCCACTGGGCGCCGTACAGTAGCGCGACGTCGTACGGCCAGGCGGGCGACTGGAACGCGGGGTTGCCGAGCAGCCAGTCCGACAGGCGATGTCCCATCTCGTCGGCGCCGCGGTCGAAGCCGAAGCGGAGTGCGTCGCCGTAGTGGTAGCTGCGCCAGTGCAGCACCCGGCTGCCGTCCGGTCCTTCCCACCAGTAGAGCTGGGGGTACGCCGTCCAATCACCCGTGAGTCCATGCGGCTCCGCCTCGGACCGGGGCAGCAGCGGCAGGGCGCGCTCGGGGTTCGGCCCGCTCGCCAGGTAGCGCACTCCGCTCGACGCCAGAATCATGGGGAACGTCAGCGCCTGTCCGGGCACATCGGTGATCTGGGCCGTCACGTAGGACAGGCCGCGCTCGCGCGCCAGGAGCCCGGCCGGCCAGACCATGCGTGCCGCGGTCTCGTGATCGAGCAGTCCCGTCAGGAGGTTCGCGAACAGCGCGTGGAAGCCGATCTTGCCGTCGCGGATCGCCTGGAGCAGGGCGTCCCCGGCCGCCTGGTCCCGGTTCTCCACATAGGAGAGCACCTGCAGGGCGCATTCGGCGGACCAGCGATAGGCGGGATGCATGGGCAGGCGCGCCAGGGCCGCGTCCAGGTTGCGGCGGTGGATTTCCAGGCAGCGTTCCTGCAAATCGGTGTACCCGACGTCGGTGTGGTTGGTGGACAGCCAGTACAGCGTCCAGCGGCGCGGCGGGACCAGTCGCACGCGTCGGCGGCCGACGGAGCGCTTGCCGACCTCGAGATCGATGCGGAAGTCGGCGGGCTCGGAGAGCGGCACCCACAACTC
>DATDED010000481.1:0-7425 GCA_036523455.1 Gemmatimonadales bacterium | reverse complement strand
GGTTCACGGCGATACGCTGCTCGTGGCCAATGGGAAGGGCGCCGGCACGAGGCCCAATCCCGGCCACGTCAGCCCGGAAGAGGCGGCCGATACCGGCTACACGCTCGGTCAGATCAAAGGAAGCCTGACGGTGGTGCCCGCCGCCCGGGCGAGCGGCGCGGAGCTCGCGGCGCTGACCCAGCGCGTGGCTCACGCCAACCGTTGGGACGAGCGGCGTCCCGCGGGTCCGTCGTATCCGCCGTTCGCGCACGTCATCTACGTGCTGCGCGAAAACCGCACCTACGATCAGGTGCTGGGCGACCTGTCGCAGGCCGACGGCGACAGCTCGCTCGTTCTGTTCGGCCGTGGGGTGACGCCGAACGCCCACGCGCTGGCGGAGCGCTTCGGCATCTTCGACCGGTTCTTCGTGAACGCCGAGGTGAGCGCGGACGGGCACAACTGGTCCATGGCGGCCTACGCAACCGACTACACGCAGAAGACCGCGCCCATCAACTACTACCATGACGGCGGGCGCAGTTACGACTACGAAGGAGAGAACCGCGGACAGGTGCCCGACGACGACGTCGCGGAGCCCGCGTCCGGGTACCTGTGGGACCTCGCGGCCCGCGCGCGCATCGATTTCGCCAACTTTGGTGAATTCACGAAGGAGGAGAGCGAACCCGGGGAGGGCGCCGATTCGGTCCGGTGGTATCGCGGCCTCAAGGCCTTCCTCGCGGCGCACACCGATACGACCTATCCCGGCTGGAACCTGGCGATCCCCGACCAGCACCGGATCGACGTTTGGCTGCGGAGCTTCCGGCGTTGGGTGGATGCAGGGTCCATGCCCGCGCTGCAGATCGTCTATCTGCCGCAGGACCATACCTCGGGCGCCGCCGCCGGCGCGCCGACGCCCCGGGCCATGGTCGCCGACAACGATCTCGCCCTCGGCCGCCTCGTGGACGCCCTCTCCCACAGCCCGTTCTGGAAGCGCACGGTCGTGTTCGTGATCGAGGACGACGCCCAGAACGGCCCGGACCACGTGGATTCGCACCGCTCGCCCCTGCTCGTGATCTCGCCCTACACCCGGGGCGGGGCCCTGCATCGCTTCACCAACACCACCGACGTGCTGCGGACGATGGAGGAGATCCTGCACCTGGATGCCCTGTCACAGTTCGACCACTACGGGCATCCGCTGCGCGATGTCTGGCGCGACGCGCCGGACACGGCGCCGTTCACCGCGCTCACGCCGTCCGTCCCGCTCGACGAGCGGAATCCGGCGCGTGGGCGGGCCGCGCGCGAAACGCGGCGGCTCGATCTCGCCACGGCGGACGCCGCCGACATGGACCTCCTCAACCGGGTGCTGTGGATGGTGGTGAAGGGGGAGGACGTCCCTTATCCCGGCACGCACCGCATGTCTGCGCTCGAGGCGCGGCGGTCACGGTGACCGGTCTCGCACCCACGCTGGCCGGTGGGCTCGGGGTCCTTCTCGTCGCCTGCCCCGGTCCGGGCGCGACCGGCCGCGCGGCGCCGGGACCCGAGGCCGGTCCGATCGTGGTGCTCGTCTCGCTCGACGGCTTCCGCTACGACTACCTCGACCGGTACCCCTCGCCCAACCTGCACCGCATCATTACCGGAGGGGTGCGCGCACCGCTCGTGCCGGCATTCCCGACCAAGACGTTCCCCAACCACTACACGATCGTCACCGGCCTCCTCCCCGAGCATCACGGCGTAGTGGAGAACACCATCTACGATCCGGTGTTCGACGCGTTGTTCCGAATGAGTGACAGCGTCGCGGTGACCGACGCCCGCTGGTGGGGCGGCGAGCCGCTGTGGGTGACGGTGGAGAAACAGCACCGGATCGCGGCGGCGTACTTCTGGCCGGGGAGCGAGGCCGCCATCGAAGGGGTGCGGCCGCATTACTGGGAGCGCTACGACACGCGGGTGCCGAACGCGACGCGCGTGCGGCAGGTGCTCGACTGGCTGGCCCTGCCGGTGCAGCGGCGGCCCTCGTTCGTCACGCTCTACTTCAGCGACGTGGACCATGCGGGACACGAAAGTGGTCCGGGGAGTCCGGAGGTGGCGGCGGCGGTATTGCGGGTGGACAGCGCGGTGGGGATGCTGCTCGACGGCATCGCGCGCGGCGGCCCGAGCTCCACGGTCGACGTCATCGTCGTCTCCGACCACGGCATGTCGCCGACGACGCCGGACAGCGTCGTCGTGCTGGACGATTATCTGTCGCTCGCGTTGCTCGCCCGGAGCGTGGGCGGGAACCCGCTCTTCGGCCTCTGGCCCAGGCCGGGGATGGAGGACAGCGTGTACGGCGCGCTGTACGGCAAGCACCCGCATCTCGCCGTGTGGCGCAAGGCCGAGACCCCGGCGCGATTCCATTATCGTGACAACCGCCGTATCCCGCCGATCCTCGCCCTGGCCGATCCCGGGTGGTCGGTGGCCCTGCGACGGTCAGATGTGCTCCAGCACCCGGAGACACTGCGTGGTGGGGCCCACGGCTACGACGACACCGTGTCGGTGATGCGGGCGATCTTCCTCGCCTCCGGGCCGGCGTTCCGGAACGGCTACGTGGCGCCCGCGTTCCGCAACATCCACATCTACGATCTGATCGCGGGGATCCTCGGGCTCACACCGGTGCCGAACGACGGCAGCCCCGACTCCACGGCAGCGCTGCTGCGTCGCTAGTCGTCGAGCTCCAGGAACGCTCGCGCTTCGGCCATCGAGCGGAACACCCCGACGCGTTTCGTACTGCGCCCTTCGAGGCGGCGGTAGCTCTCGTACATCCGGCCCAGCCCGAACGCATAGTCTCCCGGCGCCACGATGGCGAACTTGGACTGGGCGGCTGAGGGGTCCATCGAGGCCGACAGCTCGGCGAGCTGCTTGATGTGGTCGACGGAGCGCAGATCGATGCGCTCGACGTTGGTCATGTCCATCAGCTCGTTGTACCCGCCGATGTCGGGGCGGGACCACACTTCCGTCTGGTAGCCGAAGATGTCGTCGCCGGTGAGCTCGCCATGGCCGGTGGCCATCACCAGGCGGTGGTCGTGGTCGATGGTGTACGCGATGGGCATGGGTGGTACTTTCAACTTGGCGCACGAGGCGGGCGCCGACAAGCTCCAGCCGGGACGGCCGACCAGTGGACCTACAACTCGTCATTCTCGCGGCCGGGTTGGGGAGCCGCTATGGTGGCATGAAGCAGCTCGAAGCCGTCGGCCCGGGCGGGGCGACCCTCATGGAGTACTCCCTCTACGACGCCCGCCGGGCCGGGTTCGGCGAAGCGATCTTCGTGATCCGGTCCGACATGGAAGAGGCGTTCGCGGAGTTCGCGAATGCGCGATTCGGGACCGGGATTCCCTGGCGTACCGCGATCCAGCGACTCGAGGATGTTCCGACCGGCGTCCTGGTGCCGCCGGACCGGAAGAAACCGTGGGGGACGGCGCACGCCGTGCTCGCCGCAGCCGACCGTGTGCACGCTCCATTCGCCGTGCTCAACGCCGACGATTTCTACGATGCGCCGTCATTTTCGGCCTTGGCGGGGCATCTCCGGGAGCGCGCCGGTGACCAGCCGCCGAGCTACGCGGTGGTCGGGTTCCGCCTGGGCGACACGGTGCCCGAGGCGGGTGGCGTGAATCGCGGGTGGTGCCGGGCCGATTCCACCGGCTGGCTTGAGAGTGTCGAAGAGGTAATCCGGATCGGACCCGCGCCGGGCGGCTACGCGGGATCGGGCGAATCGGGGCCGGTCGTCCTGCCCGCCGATGCCCTCGTCTCGATGAACCTGTGGGGCTTTACGCCGGCGGTGTTCGACACGCTGCGCCGCGGCTTCGTGGAGTTCTTCCGCTCGGGCGAGCCGGCGCGCGGCGAGTACCTGATCCCGACCGTGATCCGGACGACGCTCGAGCGAAGGGAATGCCGCGTCCGCGTACTCGATCCGGGAAGCCGCTGGTTCGGGGTCACCCATCCGGCGGACCGGCCGGCGGTCGCGGCGGCGCTGCAGCAACTGGTTCGGGACGGCCGCTATCCGGAACGGTTGTGGGAGTGAACGTCGCCGCGGCCCGTGCGATCGCCGAGCGGTTCGCGCTCGAGGGAAAGATCGTCTCGGTGGTACCACTCGCGGGCGGCCACATCAACGACTCCTACCGGGTGGACGCGCAGGCCGGTGACGCGAGCCGCGCCTACCTGCTCCAGTCCCTGAACCGGCGGGTCTTCCCGCGCTCCGATCTGGTGATGGAGAACGTGTCGCGGGTGACCCGGCACCTCTCGTCCCGTCTGGCGACGGCTGGCGTGGCAGACCGCGAGCGCCGCGCGCTGACGCTCGTGCCGACTCGCCGGGGCGAAGATTGGCACATCGAGGCGGATGGGACCTGCTGGCGGGTGTTCCGGTTCATCACGGGAACGGTGGTGCTCGATCGCGCCCGTGATCCGCAGGACGCCGGCAGTGCGGGGCGGGCGTTTGGCGGATTTCTGCGCCTGCTGGCGGACTACGACGGCCCGCCATTGCACGAGACCATTCCCGCCTTCCACGACACGGCGGCGCGTTTCGCCCGGCTCGAAAGTGCAGCGCAGACCGACCCCTACCGGCGTGCGGCGGCGGCACGTCAGGAAATCCAGGCGGTGATGGCGCAGCGCTCGCTGGCGGCCGTCCTTCCGCCGCTCGTTGCGTCGGGGGAGGTGCCGCGGCGGATTGTGCACAACGACACCAAGATCTCCAACGTGCTCCTGGACGAGCGGACCGGCGAGGCGCTGTGCGTGATCGATCTGGACACGGTGATGCCGGGGTCGGCGCTGTGGGACTTCGGCGACATGGTGCGCTCGATGACGAGTCCGACCGCGGAAGACGAGGAAGACCTCACCGGGGTCGGTGTGCGCGTGCCGATGTTCGCGGCGCTGGCACGCGGATACCTCGAGGCCGCAGGGACGCTGCTCGTTCCCCGCGAGCGCGAGCTGCTCGGCTTCGCCGGGCGGCTCATCACACTCGAGCAGGCGGTCCGGTTCCTCACCGACCACCTCGAGGGTGATCGCTACTATCGGATCGAGCTGGCCGGGCACAATCTCGCCCGCTGCCGCACCCAGCTGGCGCTGCTGCGGTCGCTGACCGAACATGCCGCCGAGCTGGACGCGATCGTGGCAGAGCAGGGCGGCTGACCACTTCTCCGGAGCGCAGCATGTCGCGATGCGTCTCGCTGACCGCGTTGGCCCTCGTCCTGCTCGGCTGCGGGAGGCTGTCGGCCCAGCAGGTGCCCTACGGCCAGGGACGCTGGGAGTCGGACTCGACGGGGAACGAACGGGCCGTGGTCCGCGTCGCCGATTCCGGAGCCGCCGTGCGGGTACGCATTCCCTGGCGCCGGCGCGACGAGCATCCCGAAGCGAAGCGCATCATCGTCGTGGCCGCCACGACGGGTGCGCGGGTCGCGAACGTCGCGGCTGTCGCCGTCAACCGCGAGTACGGCGATCTCATCTTCGAGCCGGCGGCTGGGCCGGGCGACTACTACATCTATTACTCGCCGTACCAGGGGACCTTCCGCTCCAATTATCCGCGCATCACCTATCGAGCGCCTGATTCGACCGCTGCGCCGGCGTGGCTCGCGCGGTGGCGCGGCGCCTGGGCTGGGCTGCCGCCGGCGACGGTGACCGCGTTCCAGGCGGTGGACTCGATGAGCGGCGTCTGGCCGATGGAGGTGATCGCCACGCGCGCCGAGACCGAGTCGCTCGCCGCGCGGCATCCGGGAGAGCATTTCCTCCTGTTCCCGGAAGACCGCACCCGGCCGATACGGATGACCGGTGACCTTCCCTCCTGGTGGATCGAAGCGGGGGCGAACGGTCCCGTGACGGGTACGGCGCGGCGCGGCGAGTTCTACGCGTTCCAGATCGGCGTCTGGGCCGTGGATCGCGCCCTGGACAGCCTCACCGTTCGCTTCGGCGTTCTCGCCGGACCCGGCGGGGAGCGTATCCCGGCCACGGCGTTCTCGTCGTTCAACACCGGCGGCGTAGACTGGCAGGGCCGGACGTTCACCCGTCGTCTGCAGGTGGGCGCGGGCAAGGTGCAGGCCCTGTGGTGCGGCATCATGGTTCCGGAGGATCAGGCTCCCGGTGCCTACGAGGGGGCGATCACCGTATCGGCGGCCGGCCTTCCGCCCGAGACGCTTCCCGTGCGCCTCACCGTTTCGACTCACCCGATCGCCCACCATGGCGATGACGAGCCGTCGCGGCTGTCGCGGCTGCGCTGGCTCGACTCGCGGCTCGCCCTCGATACCGGGCTGGTGCGGCCGTACACCCCCGTCGAGGTAGACGGTATTCGGTTGTCGGTTCTCGGTCGCGAGGTGCGGTTGGCGCCTTCGGGGCTGCCCGCCCGGATCACGAGCTACTTCACCGAGGAGATGACGGCGATCGGCGGCCGAGGGCGAGAGGTGCTCGCAGCGCCGATCGGGCTGGTGGTCGAGGACGCGAGCGGGCGGGTGCTGCCGTGGAGGACGTCCGGGCTGCAGGTCACGCACCGGCAGCCCGGCGCCGCCGTCTGGACCGCGGGGAGCTCGGCGGGATCGCTTTCCCTCGCGCTCACCGGGGAGCTCGAGTTCGACGGCAACATCGAGTACACGCTGGCGCTCATCGCCCGGACGCCCACGGCGGTGCGCGACATCCGGCTCGAAATCCCCTTCGCGCCGGACGTGGCCCGCTATCTGATGGGGATGAACCGGCCGGGCGGCGCGGCGCCCGGGAGCTACGACTGGACCTGGGACGTGAAGCGGAACCAGGACGCGGCCTGGGTGGGAGACGTGAACGCCGGTCTGCAGTTCACGCTCAAGGACGACCACTACGTCCGTCCGTTGAACACGAACTTCTACCAGCTGCGCCCACTGGTGCTGCCGGTGAGCTGGTCGAACGGCGGTGTGGGCGGCTGCCGTTTCCGCGCCGAGCGGGCGGCGTACATGGCGCGGTGCACCAGCGGGGCGCGCACGTTGGCGGCCGGGGACACACTTTATTTCAATCTCCGTCTGCTGCTGACGCCGTTCCATCCGATCGACCCGCGGGCACAGTTCACGACCCGCTACTTCCACGCCTACAAGCCGATTCCGGAGGTGCTGGCGACGGGGGCCAACGTCGTCAACGTGCACCATGCGACGGCGGTCAACCCCTGGCTCAACTATCCGTTCCTACGGCCGGCCGAGATGCGTGCGTACGTCGACTCGGCGCATGCGGCGGGGATGCGGGTGAAGATCTACTACACGGTCCGCGAGCTCACCTATCATGCGCCGGAGCTGTGGGCGCTGCGCAGCCTGGGCGACGAGGTGTTCGCCGACGGGCCAGGCGGGGGGCACTCCTGGCTGCAGGAGCACTTCGGCTCGCACTACATCACCGGCTGGGTGGTCCCGGAGCTGAAGGACATCGCGATCGTCACGAGCGGCATCTCACGCTGGCACAACTACTACGTGGAAGGGATGG
>DATDED010000480.1:0-2472 GCA_036523455.1 Gemmatimonadales bacterium | reverse complement strand
GTACTCGGCCGACTGGGGCGACATCTGCTTGAGGCGCCGCAGCTCGCGGTCGGCGATGCGGCGCGCTTCGGGCGACAGGCCGGCCGCGTCGAGCTTCTGCACCAGGTCCTCGACGTCGTCGTCGCTCGCCTCCTCGCCCAGCTCCTGGCGGATCACCCGCAGCTGCTCGCGCAGCACGTACTCGCGCTGGTGCTCGTCCAGCTTGGCCCGCACCTTCTCCTGGATCTGACTGCCGACCTCGAGCACCTGCAGCTCCTGCGCGAGCAGCTCCGCCAGCCGCTCGAGCCGGCGCGGGACGTCGCCCAGCGACAACAGCTCCACCCGCGCGGGGAGCGCGAGATCCAGGTTGGCCGCGACGAAATCGGCGAGCTTGCCGGGGTCGGAGATCCCCTCCAGCACCTCGTGCAGCTCCTCGGCCAGGTAGGGCGCGAGGTCGATGACGCGACTGAACTGCGCCACCACGTTGCGCTTCAGCGGCTCCACGCGCGGATCCTCGGTGCCCGACGTGGCGAGCGGCTCGTAGGCGGCGCGCAGATACGAGCCGTCATCCTCCGGTTGCCGCAGCCACACGCGCTCGACGCCCTGGATCATCACGCGCATCGTGCCGTCCGTCAGCTTCATCATCCGCACGATCAGCCCGAGCGTCCCGACCTCGTAGAGATCCTTGAGGCCGGCATGCATCACCGGCCCCTCCTGCGGATCCTGGTTGTCGGCGTGCCGCACCACCCCCAGCAGCAGCCGCTTCTCACCCTGCACCACGTCGTCGATCAGCTGCAGGGCACGCGGGTCGCTGATGGAGAGCGGCAGCACGACGTGGGGATAGACAACGAGCTTGCCGAGCGGCAGAAGGGGAAGGCGCTCCACGTCAGGTCACCTTGACGGTGTGCGAGCCGGACGGCCGTGGCGGGAGCTTGGTGAGCTGGACCTCGAGGAATCCCTGATCGTAGGTGGCGCGCAGGCTGGTGGGATCCACCGGCACGGGGAGGCGCAGGCGCCGCTCGAACGGACCGATCTGGACCTCCATGGCGTGATAGTGGCGCTTCCCCTCGCCCCGGGCGGGCCGTTCCCCGGAGATCGTGAGCACCCCCTCGGCGAATTCGACCGTGAAGTCCTCCGGCCGCACGCCCGCCACGTCCATGTGGACCACGATGTCGGTGGCGGTCTCGTACACGTCGGTGGGGGGTTTCCACTTCGGAGAAGCGACGAAGCCCACGGGCTTGCCGTGGGCGACCTCGTTGAAATAGACCTCGAGCTCGTCGGCGAGATGCACCGTGGACGCCCCAGACCCGCGGGACGGCTTATGGGGGGGAGAACCCGATTCCGTCATGGGAAGAAGATAACGCTTTAGAACGCCTGGTCCCAACGGATCGACAGGCGAACCGCCGAACCGATGATCCCCACCATGCTGTAGGTCTGCACGAAATTCCCCCATTGCTCGTGCGTGCGGGGGTCGATGTGCTCGGCCAGGAGGCCGAGCCGGTTGCGGTAGGACAAGAGGTTCTCGAACAGGGCGCGGGCCTCCTCGCGGCGGCCCAGCGCGGCCAGGGCATTGATGTACCAGAAGGTACAGACGAGAAAGGCGTTCTTGGGGGTGCCGAAGTCGTCCGCCTCGACGTAGCGGAAGATGAAGTCGCCCTGGCGCAGCTCCCGCTCGATGGCGTGCACCGTACCGGCGAAGCGGGGATCGTCCGCCGCCAGGAATCCGATCTCCTCGAGACGCAGCAGGCTGGCGTCCAGGGAGTCCCCGTCCATCGCGCCCACGAAGGCCCCGCGCTTGGAGTCCCACGACCGCCGGCACACCGCCTCGTGGATGCGGGCGCCGTGGGCCGCCCAGTACCGGGCGCGCTCGTCCAGGCCGAGATGCGCGGCGATCCGGGCCAGCCGGTCGCACGCCGCCCAGCACATGACGCTCGAGAAGGTGTGCACCCGCTCGGTGTTGCGCAGCTCCCAGATGCCGGCGTCGGGCTGGTCGTAGAGATGCGCGGCGCGCTCGCCCAGCGCCTCCAGGCGCGCGAACAGCACCGCGTCCCCGTGGTGCAGCAGGCGGCGATCGAAGAACACGTGCGTCGCCGCCAGGACGGCCGCGCCATAGACGTCGTGCTGGACCTGCCGCGACGCCTCGTTGCCGAACCGCACGGGTCCCATGCCCCGGTATCCCGCGAGCGAGCCGACCGTGCGCTCCTCCGGGACGGCCCGTCCGCCGATGCCGTACACGGGCTGGAGCCGCCCCTCGGGAGCGGCGGCCACGACGTTGACGATGTAGCCGAGGTAGCGCTCCATGGTGCGCGTGGCGCCGAGGCGGTTCAGGGCGTTGACCACGAAGTACCCGTCGCGCAGCCAACAGTAGCGGTAATCCCAGTTGCGCCCGCTGTCCACCGCCTCGGGGATGGAGGTCGTGACGGCGGCGATCACCGCGCCCGTGTCTTCGTAGGCGTTGAGCTTCAGCGTGATGGCGGCGCGGATGACGGCGTC
>DATDED010000479.1:0-1503 GCA_036523455.1 Gemmatimonadales bacterium | reverse complement strand
ATCTGGTGGTCGTCGAAGCCCGAGATCGCGGCGTGATGAGTTACGTTGATGTGAAGGTCACGGGGACGTTGCCCGCAGTCGAGCCGTAGCCTAGCAGGCAATAGTCGGTAAGGAACGGGCGGCTCTAACGGGCCGCCCGTTTCGCGTTTACCCGTGCAGGTCCGCGAGCTAGCTTCCCGGCCATGCGGGTTAGGGGCGCCGTCCGCGTACCGGGCGACAAGAGTATCTCGCACCGGGCGCTGTTCATGGGCGCGCTGGCGCGCGGGACCACCCGTCTCCACGATCTGCTCACCGGGGCTGACGTCCGCAGCACGGCGCGCATTCTCCGCCAGCTGGGCGTCCAGATCGGTTCGCTCCGTCCGGGATCCACAGTCACGGTTCGTGGCAGCCGCCTTCGCTCCCCCCTGGAGGTGCTGAACTGCGGAAATTCCGGGACGACGGCCCGTCTCGCGCTCGGTGTGCTCGCGGGTCGGGGGCTTCGCGCACGACTCACCGGGGATGCCTCGCTACGGCGCCGGCCGATGTCGCGCGTGGTGGAGCCATTGCGCGCGATGGGAGCGAACATCTCCGACGGCGGGGGCGACCGCCTGCCGCTCACTACGCGCGGCGGACGGCTGCATTCGATCACCTATGCCTCACCGGTCGCCAGTGCGCAGGTAAAGAGCGCGCTGCTGCTCGCGGCGCTCGCCGGGCAGGTGCCCGTGACCCTCACCGAGCCGTGGCGCTCGCGCGATCATACCGAGCGGCTGTTCGTGAACCTCGGGTTGGATCTGCGCGAGAGAAATGGTGCCGTCAGCTTCGAGCCGTCCGCCGTCCCCCTGTCCGGATTCGAGCTGGCGATTCCCGGGGACATCTCCTCGGCGGCGTTTCTGGTCGCGGCGGCGATCCTGGCCGAGGGCGGTGAGCTGCTCGTCGAACGCGTCGGCGTCAACCCGACGCGCACCGGCGCCCTCGCGGTACTGGAGCGCATGGGGGCCCACGTCGAACGCCTGAACCTCGGCGCAGAAGGTGGTGAGCCGGTTGCCGACTTGCTGGTGCGCCCGACGACGCTGCTCGGCACCGAGGTTGGAGCCGGAGAAATTCCGTCCCTCGTGGATGAAGTCCCGGTACTGGCGGCACTGGCGAGTCGCGCGGTCGGGGAGACAGTGTTCCGGCAGGTGGGGGAGCTGCGTGTGAAGGAGAGCAACCGGCTGGAGCTCATGGCGGCGAATCTGCGCGCGCTCGGGACCAGCGCTGAAGTACGCGGGGATGACCTGTTCGTCCAGGGTGGACCGCAGCCGCCGCGCGGTCGGGTCGAGACCGCCGGCGATCACCGGCTGGCGATGGCATTCGCGGTGCTGGGGACCGTGCCCGGCGCCCAGGTCCAACTGTCGGAGCGCGCGTCGGTCGCGATCAGCTATCCGGGGTTCTTCAGCGACCTGAAAGGAATCGGACGCGGTGCGCGTCATCGCGATTGACGGCCCGGCCGCCTCCGGGAAATCCTCGACCGCGGCTCTGGTCGCG
>DATDED010000478.1:0-3278 GCA_036523455.1 Gemmatimonadales bacterium | reverse complement strand
CTACCTGGCGAGCCACGGCTATGCCGTGATCATGGGGGGGGCCTCTGGGGCCCGGCCCGAATCGCGACCGAGCGCACGTATCGAGCTGCATCCGGTTGGGGCCTTGGTGCGCATCACGGTCGCCGGGCAGCGATTGACCGTCGGGATTCCGCCAGGCACGAGGGATCATGTCCGCTTGCGGGCAGCGATCACGTACGCGGTGGTGGCCGCGGGTCTGCGCTCGGCCCCAACGGCGGTGGCGGACATCGTGCGTCGGCTTCGGACTGCAGGGCTCACGGTGTCGCTCGTCGCCGGTCCCGGCTGACGATCTGCTTCTCTTGACTTTCGACAGGAATGATTCCACCTTCTGTCGGAAGTCGACAACAATTGATTCTTCCTTTCCGGTCGAGGCTCGATGGCGACCCCGCCCTCCGACGTGCTGCGCGGCACCCTCGATCTCCTGATTCTGAAGACGCTGACGCTCGAGCCGATGCACGGCTGGGGCATCAGCCAGCGCATCGAGCAGATTTCGCGCGGTGTGCTCGACGTGAATCAGGGCTCGCTATATCCGGCGTTGCAGCGGCTCGAGCTGAAGGGCTGGATCGAGAATGAGTGGCGCACCTCGGAGCACAATCGCAGGGCGAAATACTACCGGCTGACGGCGTCGGGGCGGCGCGCGCTGGGTGCCGAGACGGACAACTGGCGTCGGTACGTGGCGGTGGTGGAAGGCATTCTGGGGACCTCCTGATGGGCATCAGGCGCGGTGTCGCGTTGCGACTGCGGGCTCTGTTTCGCCCTTCCGCGACCGAGCAGGAGCTGGACGACGAGATTCGCCTCCACCTGGACCTCGAGACGGAGCGGCTGCGTGCTGTGGGCGTCCCGGCCGCCGAAGCGCGCCGCCGGGCGCTCCTCGCTTTCGGCGGTGTCGAGGTGGTGAAGGAAGCCCATCGCGACGGGCGCGGCGTTCGGTGGATCGAAGACGCGATCGCGGACAGCCGATTCGCCCTGCGGACGTTGCGCCGCAATCCGGTCCTCAGTGCCGCCGCCATCATCACGCTGGCGCTCGGCATCGGTGCCAACACGGCAATCTTTTCCGCGGTCAACGCCGTCATCCTGCGTCCGCTGCCGTTCCCGCACCCCGAGCGCCTCGTCATGCTCTCTGAGGACAATCCGGAGAAGGGCTGGCGCCGCGAAACCGCCGCCCCGGCGAACTATCTGGATTGGAAGGAGCGGGTCCGGGCCTTCGAGGATGTCGCCGCCTACACGCCCGGCGGTGGCTCGACGCTCGCGATCCGCGGCACCCCGCAGCGGGTGCGGGTGCGGAGTGTGACGGGTAACTACTTCTCCGTTCTCGGCGTGCGCCCCGAGGCGGGCCGGCCCCTCGAGGCCGGCGAGACCTGGCAGCACGGGACGGCCGTCGCGGTCATCAGTCATCAGCTGTGGCAGGACGCATTCGGCGCTGATACCACCATCCTCGGCAGCACCGTGCCACTCGACGGTACGCCGACGCAGATCGTCGGCGTCATGCCCCGGAGCTTCAGCTTCGCGGCTGACTCCGTGGACGTCTGGCGGGCGACGGGCTGGGATCCACAGGTTCGCTCGCAGGTCTTCTTCCGTCGCGCGCATTACATGCGGGTGGTCGCCCGCTTGAGGCCGGGTGCCACGCCCGAGGCCGCAGACGCCGAATTCCAGACGGTCGTGCGACAGCTCCAGCTCGAATACCCGGCGACCAACAAGGTGATGGGCGCCGACCTGGTGCCGCTGCACGAGTTCCTGGTGGGCGACGTGCGTCGCCCGCTCCTCGTCCTGCAGGCAGCCGTCGGACTGCTGCTCCTCATCGCCTGCGCCAACGTCGCCAATCTGCTGCTCGCCCAGGCGCTCGGCCGGGAGCGCGAGGCTGCGTTGCGACTGGCACTCGGCGCGGGTCGCGCCCGCCTGGCGCGGCAAGCGATCACCGAGAGTCTGACGCTCTCGAGTCTCGGTGGCCTGGCCGGCCTCGTGCTGGGGTGGTGGGGCACGCGAGCGCTCGCCGCACTGCAGCCGGGCGGGATGCTGCCGGTCGCCAGTGTGCGGATGGATCTGCGAGTGCTGGCCGCCATCCTGGTCCTCACCACGGCCACTGGACTCCTGTTCGGTTTGGCCCCGCTCCTGTGGAGCGCGCAGCGGGTTCCCGCCGAGGTTCTCAAGGAAGGCGACCGAGCCGGCACCGGTCTGCGCCTGCGGCGCTGGGCGGACACGCTGGTCGTAGGGGAGGTCGCGCTCGCGCTGATGCTGACTGTGGGCGCGGGCCTGCTGGTTCGAAGCTTCTGGCGGCTCGAGCACGTCGAGCCAGGCCTCGATACCCATGGCGTTCTTGCCGTGGGGATCGATCTCCCGGCGGGCTATGACAGCGACGCCACCCAGCGGGCGTTCTTCGACGGCCTGCGCGAACGCGTGCGCGCACTCCCCGGCGTGAACGATGCGGCCGAGGCGATCGTCCCGCCGTTTGGCGGAGTCGGCTATACCAGCGACTTCGACATCGCCGGCCGGCCCGCGAACGACTACGGCACCGAGATCGCACACGACTACGTCAGCGCCGAGTATTTCCGCACGCTGCACGTGCCCCTCTTGGCCGGACGTTCCTTCACCATCGCCGACCGCACGGGCGCGGTCCCCGTCACCATCATCAACGCGGTGCTGGCGCGGAAGTACTTCCCGGGCCAGGACCCCGTGGGTCAGCGCATCACCTTCGACAAATTCCCCGACTCGACGTCCGTGTGGCGCACCATCGTTGGCGTCGTCGGTGATGTGCGCCAGACCGGACTCGCGATCGAGCCGAAGATCGAGGCGTATGAGCCGCTCGGGCAGCAGGTGAACAGCTACATGACCCTCCTCGTGCGGACGCAGGGCGGCATCGCCGCACTGGTGCCGGGCATCCGCAGTGTCGTGGCGCAGCTGGACCCGTCGCTGGCCCTGGCGCAGGTGCAATCGCTCGAGCGCCTCCAGGCCCGCTCCATTGCGGGGCGGCGCTTCATCATGACTCTGCTGGTGGTGTTCGCCGGGACCGGGATGCTGCTCGCGCTGGTGGGCGTCTACGGCGTGATGGCCCAGCTGAGCCGTCGACGGACGCGGGAGATGGGCATCCGCCTCGCCCTGGGTGCCCGGGCCTCGCAGCTGCAGTGGCTGGTGGTACGCCACGGATTGCAGGTCGTGGTCACCGGCCTTGGCCTGGGGTTGGCGGGAGCGTTTGTCGCCACGCGGGCGATCCGCGCGCTGCTCTACGAAGTGCCGCCGAGAGATCCGGCGACCTTTCTGGCCGT
>DATDED010000477.1:0-8809 GCA_036523455.1 Gemmatimonadales bacterium | reverse complement strand
CTACCTGGCGCGCCGCTTGGCCAGCCGCCAGAACTGCGCCTCGTTGATGATCGTGATGCGATGTCCCCGCGCCGCGAGGCGCCGGATCTCCATCAGCTTGAGCCCGCCCGCCTTGCCGGCGACCTGCAAGGCGTTGGGCCGCCCGCGCACCAGCACGTCCGTGGACGGTCCGGGGCCGGACTGGACCACGGCCCCCGCGCGCTTCGCGGCCGCGATGGCCTCCCGCCGGGGACGGCGCAGAAAGCCGGTGAACGACAGCCGCTTCCCCGCGAGCCGGCGGATGCGGCCGGTGGTGAGCTCCCTGGGCCGGTGCCGCAGCGCGGCGCACAGCTCCTGGGCCGACTCGTAGCGCTTGGCGCGGGCGCCGAGGCAGCGGTGGATCACCTCTTTCAGGTGGTCGCTGCAGGGGAGTCGCCGCACGTCGCGGGTGCGCATCGGGCTCTTCACGTCGCCGCGCAGCAACATCGCGATCAGCTGGCCCACCTGGTAGACATCGTCGCGCTGCTGCCATTTCCGGACCTTGCCCCAGGCGATCTCCGTCGGTGCTCCGAGCGGGTTGAACGCGTCGGCCGTGACGCCGCTGCGGCTGCGCTGGTGCGTGGCGATCCCGAAGTCGCCGAGCTTCAGCTGCTCGCCCTCGCACACGAACACGTTGAACGGCGTGAGGTCGCGGTGCAGCGCCTGACCGCGGTGCAGCGCGTCGAGGGGCTCGAGGATGGCCGCGATCTCGTGGCGCACGAACCGCTCCGGTTGCCCGCCCTGCTCCGCCAGCCACGCCGCCAGGTCTCCGTGCTCGGCATACTCCATGGCGAGGCAGTAGCGCATCACCGGGCCGTCGGCGGTGACGAAGCGATCGTAGACGCGCAGCGCCCGCGGCTCGCGGAAGAGCAGCTGGGCGAAGTACGCCTCGCGCAGCCAGCCGGTCAACTGGTGGCTGATCTTGACGCAGACCCGGGCCGGGAAGGATCCGACGGGCTCGGGTGTAGCCAGATAGATCTCGCCGAACCCGCCCTTCCCGATCAGCCGGTCGAGGTGATAGGTCCGCCCCGTCTCGGAGGAGGTCACCGTCGCCCGGGACAGGGCGCCCGGCGCTGGGGCGCGGGCGCGCCCGGCGGCGAGGATGGTGCCCGGGCGCTGAGTCCCGCGCGACGCGCGCCGGGCCGAGGGGGCGCGCTGCGATCGGCGTGCGGTCGGGGTCATGGGAGCTAGTATGTAGCGGGAGCCGGGTCCCGGGCAAACTGGTACCTCTCCCCCTGGCCCCCTCTCCCTGTCGGGAGAGGGGGGACTATGGACGGGGCGTCGGCGTCGCGCCCTGAGCGCAGCCAGGCAGGGTCGACGGAGGTGTCGGGGTTGTCACTACCGGCCTGCTATGGCCGTCAACACCAGCGTCACCGCGAAGCAGGCCTGCCCCACGCATATCACGAATAACAACCACTCGAGATAATCCGTCTCGGCCTTCGCCATCGCGGCCTGCGTATTCCTGGTACGTGTGTTTGCACTTTGGATGACGGAAGGAGGTCCGTTCAGTGGAAGTAGATTCCGGCGCGGTGCACGGTACATTTCCTCGACGGGCGCTGCGTCATGTGCTCGAATGGACGGCGCTTCACCGCAGTGAGCTGCAGGTCAACTGGCAACGCGCGAGAGAGGGCAAGCCGCTCGACCGCATCGCCCCCTTGGAGTGAGACGATGGACTACGATGTCATGGAGGCGAGGTACGTAGCCGGATTCGTGGTATGGCTCCGGTTCCGCGACGGCACCACGGGCGAGGTCGACCTCGGCCCGAGACTCAAGGGAGAAATCTTCCAGCCGCTCAGAGATCCGGAATACTTCAAAACCTTCACGGTGCATCCGGAGTTTCGCACGCTCGTCTGGCCAAACGGCGCCGACTTTGCCCCCGAGTCACTGCACGACGCGGTGCGGGTCACGACCTGAGGCACAGTGGAGGACGGTGGAGTCCCTCCACTGTCTTCGGTGTTCCCTGACCCCGGACCCCCGGCACCTGACACCCGGGGTTGCAGGGCGGAGGGGAGTTACCGCGGCAACGGCTCCAGGTGGCGCGCCGCGAGCTGCGCGTTGAGCCCGGGGACCACCTTGGCGGCCCAGGCGTCGAACCCCTGCATCACGTCGGCCAGCTCGCGCGCGATGGCGTCGGCGCGCTCGACCTGGGTCTGCGACGGGCGCCCCTCGTAGTTCACCACGCTGCCGTACAGATCGGCGAGATTCTCGCGCAGCCGCTCCTCGCCGGTGATCGCGCCGCCCTCGGTGGTGGCGACGATCCTCTTGCGCAGCGAATCCGCCGTCCCCGCCGCGCTCCGCACCGCGGCGGCGAGCGAATCGCCGGCGGGGAGCTTGCCGGCGCGCGCCTCCAGCGCCTGGCGCAGGGCGTTGATGCGCAGCACGTCGTCGGTCATCCGGTTCAGGAGGTCGGCCAGCTGGAGCGAGAGCCGGTACTGTGCCACGCGCTCCGGCATGGTGTGCGTCGAGCGCGGGTCCGCCACGACGGTGAGCGTCGTCTGGTAGACGACGCCGTTCTCCGTCAGCTTGACGGTGTAGCGGCCGGGCAGGAAACGCGGGCCCACGATCGCGCCGCCCGCGGCGCTGGCCGCCGGCGGAACGCGCGGTGGCGGCAACCGCATGCCCCAGGTGACCCGGCTCAACCCCTTCCGCTTGCTGGTGGGGATGGGGCCCAGCGACTTGCCCGCCGAGTCGAACACCTCGAGCGTCATGTCGCCGAACACGTGGCGCCGACGCAGAGCGTAGGTGATCACCGCGTCGCCCGGCGGATTGGGCCCCACGAACGCCGCGTCGCCGTTCGCCCAGCCGCCCGAGGCCGGCAGCGCCTGCACCACCGGCCGCGCCTGGAAGAAAGCCACCGGCTGCGCCAGGGCCTGCGGTGTGAGCTGCCGCAGCGGCGTGATGTCGTCGATGATCCAGATGCCGCGCCCGTGCGTGGCGATCACCAGATCGTCGTCGCGCGGATGGATCGCCAGGTCGCGCACCGCCACCGACGGCATGTCGCCGCCCTTGAAGCGCGCCCAGTGTCCCCCGGCGTCCACCGAGATCCACAGCCCGAACTCCGTCCCCAGGAACAGCAGATCGGGATCGGCCAGATCCTGCTTGACGACGTGCGCGTAGCCGCGCACCGGCGCGTCCGCCGCGACGAGCGGCGTCCAGGTGCGGCCGTAGTCCCGGGTGCGGTAGGCGTACGGCCGCATATCGCCGAAGGTATGCCGGTCGAAGGTCACGAACGCCTGGCCCGCGTCGAACCGGCCGGCGTCGATGGAGCTCACCCACGCGTTCTGGGGGACCCCGGGGACGTTGCCCACGACGTTGGTCCAGGTCTTGCCGCCGTCCTGCGTCACCTGCACGTTGCCGTCGTCGGTGCCCACCCAGATCACCTGATCGTTCCGGGGCGACTCGGCGATGGCGTAGATCGTCGTGTGCATCTCGGCGTAGGAGTTGTCCACCGTCACCCCGCCCGACTGCTCCTGCCGCTGCTTCTCCGGATCGTTGGTCGTGAGATCCGGTGAGATGCGCTCCCACGTCTGGCCGTAGTCGCGGGAGCGGAACAGGAACTGCGCGCCGATATAGATCGTCCCCGGATGACTCGGGCTCATGTGAATCGGCGTATTCCAGTTGAAGCGCAGCTTGCCCTCGGCGTAGCGCGGCAACGGCTTGATGTCGCGCGACTCGTGCGTCACGCGGTTGATCCGGGCGATCGAGCCGCCCTGGGCCTCGGCGTACAGGTAGGTCGGATCGGTCGGATCCACGAACATCCAGAACCCGTCGCCGCCGTACATGTTCTCCCACCGGCTGCTCGTGATCCCGCCGGGATACTGCGACGGCCCCACCCAGGAGCTGTTGTCCTGCAACCCGCCGTACACGTTGTAGGGCCGGCCGCTGTCCACGCTGACGTGGTAGAACTGCGAGACCGGCAGGTTGTCCGCCTTCCACCAGTGCGTCCCGGCGTTGTCGGAGTACCACAGGCCGCCGTCGTCGCCGGTGATGAGGTGATCGGTGTTCCGGGGGTCGACCCACACCGTGTGGAAGTCGCCGTGCGCCCCGCCGCTGATGCCGCTGAAGCTCTTGCCCCCGTCGTTGCTCACGATGAGGCCGCCGTCCGGTTTGTAGACGCGGTTCTCGTCCCTGGGGTCCACCGTGAGGCTGGCGAAGTAGAACGGGCGCCAGATCATCATCTGGCTGCGGTCCCGCAGCTGCCACGTACGGCCGCCGTCGTCGGAGCGATACAGGCCGTCTCTGGGCTGCACGGCCTCGATCGTCGCGTAGATCACGTTGGGCTTCGAGGGGGCGATGGCCACCGCCACGCGGCCCCACGGCTTGGGCGGCAGCCCCTTGGCGAGCTCGCCGGTCAACTCCGTCCAGGTGGCCCCGCCGTCGGTGCTCCGGAACAGCCCGCTCGCCGAGGGCGCCGTCGGCCCGTCGCCTCCGGAGCGGAACGTCCAGCCCTGGCGGCGGAAGTCCCACATCCCCGCGAGCAGCGTGCCGGGGGCCGTGGGATCCATCGCCATCATCGAGCAGCCGGTGGACCGGTTGGCCCCGGCCAGGACCTTCGTCCAGGTCTTCCCGCCGTCGGTCGTCTTATAGACGCCGCGCTCGTCGCTGTCGCTCCACAGCTTCCCGGGGACGCAGACGTATACGGTGTTGGGGTGCGTGGAATCCACCAGGATCTGGGAGATGCGCTCGGATTCCCCGAGCCCCATGTTGGTCCACGTGTCGCCGCCGTCCGTGGACTTGTAGATGCCATCGCCGATGGACACGGAGTTGCGCACCCACGACTCACCGGTGCCCACCCAGACGGTTTTCGGATTCGTGGGATCGATGGTGATCGCGCCGATCGACTGCACCGGCTCCTTGTCGAACACCGGCTTGAAGGTGGTCCCGCCGTTCTGGGACTTCCACACCCCGCCGCTCGCCGCGCCCACGTAGAGCGTCAGGCGATCGCCTTCGTGCACCGCCGCCAGGGCGGCGATGCGCCCGCTCATGGCCGCGGAGCCGATGTTGCGCGCGCCCAGTCCCGCGAACGTCTCCGAGTCCACCACCGCGGGAGCCGCCGGGGTGGGTGCCGGGGCGCGCGCCGGGGCCGGGGCCCGCGCGGGCGGCGCCGGGGGGGGCGCAGCCGCCTGTTCACCCGCCTCGACCGCAGTGCCCGGGGCGGGCATCGCGAAACGGCTGTCCGGGATGACGGGATTCGCCTCGATGCGCTGCCAGGTGAACTTGGTGCGCTGGTCCGCGGGGCCGCCCTTCGGGCCGACCTCGAAGGCGAAGGGCAGGTACCAGCCGTTCACCTCCTTGTAGTCGCCGAAGAGGATCTCGAACTCCTGCTCAGCGCCGCGCACGGTGCGCTTGATCTCCACCTTGATCGGCACGTTGTTGTCCACGTCGATGTAGTACGTGCGCACGTCGCCGTTGTCGGCCGCGGTCAGCTGGAGCTTGTAGACCTGGCTTCCCTCGATCTGGTCGGTGCCCAGGTAGGCGACCGTATTGCCCTTCGCCTTGTAGTCGAAGAGGGCGTCGTCGAACTCGGCGTCCTGGACAATGGACTTGACCTCGTCCTCGCCCATCGCCTCGGCGTCCTTCTTCCCCTGGAACGGGTTGACCCGCCACCCCGTGGTGCCGTCGTACGCCTGGATCAGCGTCATCCCTTGGAGGGTGAGCTGCGAGCGGACCCTGTGCGGCCGCTTGTTCTCCTGGGTGTAGGCCGCCTCGAACCCGCCGCCGCCGTAGAACGTCCCGATGCGGCGCAGCGTCTGCACGGCGGCGATCCGCTGCGCCCCCCCCACAGCCCGCAGATACCGGGCGATGATGTCGTCCGCCGACTGGGCGGACAGGTGGCCGGCGCCGAGCGCCAGCGATGCGGCGAGGAGCGTGACGCGCTTCATGGGACCCCCAGGGAATGGCAGCAGGTGGCACCGGCGCTCCCGGATCGGGCCGGTGACCCGGGTAACGATACGCGCCGCCCGGGCGAAGGCAAAACCGCCGGTTGACCTCCTACCGATTCACCCGCCGGAACAGCACAGGAAGATCGATCTCGAGCGCGGGAGCGTCCGGATCGGGACGCCAGGCGAGGCGCTCGGTGCGCACTTCGGGCTCCGTATCCCGCGGCCCCCAGCGCTCGACGCGGCGCCGCTCCGGGTCCACGATCCAATACTCCGGCACCCCCTCCTCCTGATACAGCTGGCGCTTCTGGAGACGGTCCATCCGCTTGCTCGTATACGAGATCACCTCGATCACCAGCGACGGCGGGCCGACCAGACACGCCGGCGTCAACTGGGCCTCCCGGTCGGCCAGCAGCACCAGCACGTCCGGCTGCACCGCGCTGTCTTCGGTCAACTCCACTTCGAACGGGGCCACGAGCACCTCGCCGAGCCCGTGCCGCTCGAGGTACTGCCGCAGCATGGTGGTCAGCTCCACTACCGTGCGCTGATGCGCCAACCCCGGCGCCGGGGTCACGAACAACTCGCCCCGGATGACCTCGTAGCGGACCCGGTGGTCCGGGAAGTGCCGAATCTCCTCGGCGGTGTAGCGCGGTACGGCCAGTGGCATGGCCATAAGATGGGCTCCTCGGCTCCGGGGAAGCAACTCGGCATGACCCAGGGTACGCCCGCCACTCTGGCCATCGACCATCGATTTCACGCCGAGAGGGGCAGATCATCGCGGACGCGAGATGTGTGAGGTTGTGAGGAAGGGCGGCCGCGACTTGCGGCCCGCCGGCGGGCGGCTAGCGTTCGCGGCTTCGAGCAGGAAGATGCCCGGAGGATGACCGGAGGTTGAGATGAGACGATCGGTGCCCGCGATCTGCTGCGCCGCCCTCCTCGCCGCGGCTGCGCCGCTCGCGCCGCAGCAGCCCGCCAGCCACGGCGAATTCCCCGCCGTCTCACCCGACGGCCGGACGATCGCCTTCTGGGCCGCGCGCGACAGCATCCCCACGGCCTACCTGATCGGCGCCGACGGCTCGGGCGAGCGGCGGCTCACCTCCGGCCGCACCGGGTCACCGCAATGGTCCCCCGACGGGCGCGAGGTGCGCTTCGCCGGTGCGGGCGCCGACAGCGGCACGGTGTTCGAGGTGCGCGTCGCGGGCGGCGCGCCGCGCACCGTGGCCCACGTGCCGGGCCGCAGTCCGCGACTCTCCCCCGACGGCACGCGGGTCGCGTTCCTCATGGGACCTTGGACCGCCACCGTGCTCGCCGTCTCCGATACGGGCGGCGCCGCGCTCCGCCCCATCGCGGGCGGCGCCGGCACCACCGCCTGGAACGCCGCCTGGTCCCCCGACGGCACGCGGCTCGCCTACACCTACGGCGACTCGTCCCACGTGCTGCAGGTGCACGTGATCGCCGCCGACGGCTCGGGCGACCACGCCGTCACCCACATGAGCCCCGACCAGGGCTCGGCGCAGCTCCCCGCCTGGTCCCCCGACGGCCGCCGCCTCGCCATCCAGGTGAGCAACGGGGCGACGCACCTGGGCCATATCTGGGTGGTGGACCTGGCGAGCGGCGCCGCCCGCCAGCTCGCCCCTCACGACTCTACGTGGGTCGACGAGGTCCCCGCCTGGTTCCCCGACGGGAAACGGATCGCGTTCCAGAGCACGCGCACCGGACGCACTGAGATCTGGGTGATGAACGACAATGGGACAGAGCTGCGGCAGGTGACGAAGTAACGGTGGAGGGCGGTGGAGGGATCAGGACGCCAGGGCCGCGATGATCGGCCCCGCGTCCACGAGCTGTTTGCTGCGCGGATCCACGCGCAGGTTCAGCCCCTCGAGGGACCGGGCGCCCAGGAGAATCATGTCCCCCGGCTCGGCGAAGACGACCTCGTCATTCGTCTCGGTGCCGCCGGCATGCACGATCGCATAGCCGATGTCGCGAAACACGGCGCGTCCATCCGCGGTCCGGAAGCTCAGGCGCTTCTGTCTCGCGATGTTCAGCGACTCGAGCACGGCCGTCGGCGCCCAGGTGAGCTCGGCGCCGGTGTCCACCAGCGTGTCCGGCAGCTCGTGCCGCTTGCCGCGCTCGAGTGGGTTCTCGATCGCGATCGTCGTTCGAAAGGTGCCCACGTCCGCCATGGTAGTCTCCTCGGTGGAGGACGTTGGAGGTTGGTGGAGGTTGGTGGAGGTTGGTGGAGGTCGGTACCGGGCTTCGGTCAGGACACCACGTCGAAGTGGCCCATCATCCCCGAGGCATGATGCTCGAGGATGTGGCAGTGGTACATCCAGCTTCCGGGGCGATCGTCGGGAAGCCAGGCGATCCGCACCGTCGCGCGCGGCGGCACGTTGACCACGTCTTCCCACGAACGCCACGCCGGCGGCTCGCCGTTCACGGACAACACCTGAAAGAAGAAGCCGTGCAGATGGAACGGGTGGTCCATCAGCGTGGTGTTGACGACGTCCCAGATCTGCAGCTCGCCGCACTTGACCGGCTGGTCGTGATGGTGACGCTCCTTGTTGATCGTGAAGTCCAGGCCACGGCGAACACTCAACCCGATCCCGAGCTTCACCGTGCGTGTCGGGGCGGCCGTGGCCTCTGCGAGCGGCGGAATCGTGCGGAGCCGATCCGGGATCGACGCGCGCGAGGGTTGCGCGGGGCCGACCCGCACCGTCGCAAACCGCTCGGTCCCGCGCTGGCGAATGATGCGTCTCGTGTACTTCAACGCTTCGACGGCCAGTTCCTGCCCTTCTTCAAACGGTCCGACCGCGATGTCCAGCCGATCCGCCGTCGCGAGCAGCGCGTCGGTCACCACGACCGGCGCTTCGATCAGGCCACCATCCGTACCGAGAATACGGAACGGCATGCCG
>DATDED010000476.1:0-2380 GCA_036523455.1 Gemmatimonadales bacterium | reverse complement strand
GTGTATTGGCGATGGCGTTGTAGGGCGCGCCCGTCGGCTGCAAGGTCGACGGATCGATGACTCGGGCGAGCGAGGCAGGGGCTGCCGCGGTGCCCACGTTGCGGATGATGGTCGTGATGATGCTGCGGTGGTTGGTGGCGTCCCACTCCGGCCGCAGGATCGAGTCCACTACGAGGTCGGGGCAGCCCGCGCCGATCAGGCGCCGCGCACTGACGCGCTCTACCTCCATCGTCTCGACCTGGCGTGTGTTGCCGGCCGCCGTGTACACCGCGACCACGTCCAGCGGCACGGGGCTTTGAATCACGACGAATCCTTTACCGAAGCCCTCCAGCCGCGCGTGCCGGAAGATGTCGGCGCAATCGATCTCGAGCGCCTGATCTGGAACGAGCGCACTCCCCCAGAAGGGCGAGATCGGTCCCGGCTGCTCCCGCGGTAGCGTGGACGCCACCTTCTTGCGAAACAGCACGGTGTCGGGGTAGGGGTTGTGGACGTTGATTGCCGTGAAGTAGAGCCCCGGCGCTACGGCGCCCGTGCGTGGCGCGCCGCACACGAACTTCACTGCATACTCGAGGTTGAAGCTGTCGCGGCGAACGCGCGCGGTGTCCTGCGCGGAGAGCAGCGACGCGGTGATGGCGGGGACGAGGACCAGCACCGTGGCGGTCCGGAGGCGATTGTGGGTCACGAGGCACCTCTTCGAGTGGAATGCGAACTCGAAGTTGCCCTCGTGGAGTCATGCACCGGTCAATCCTTCGTCCTCCCGTCTTCGACCTTCGGTTCTGTCAGCGAAAGCACTACAGACAAACCCCGAAGGTCTCCGCCGCTGACTTGACTGCCAATTGTCTGCCTAACCGCATCTTGCTGCTCCCGGCACCAACGAGACCATGCCCACTTCGCTCGGCAGCATCGATCACTTCGTGGTTCTCATGCTGGAGAACCGGTCGTTCGATCACCTGCTCGGCTGGCTGCGCCGCGACGACGCGCGCATCGACGGTCTCACCGGCACCGAGACCAACCCCGTCCTCCCCGCCGACCCTGCGAGCCCCGTTGCCCCCGTCTCCGACACGGCGGCGTTTGGGGATCCGGACGTCGACCCGGCGCACGAGCTGGCCGATGTGAACGAGCAGCTCTTCGGATCGCGGGCCGTGCACGCCGGAGCGACTCCCAGCAACGCGGGCTTCGTGGCGAGCTATGCGGCGAAACGTCAGCAGGCGGGAAAAGGAGCCGGCGGGGGAGGACTCATCATGCGGGGGTTCGCGCCCGCCAACCTCCCGGTGCTCTCGACGTTGGCGCGAGAATTCGCGGTCTGCGACCGCTGGTTCGCGTCGGTGCCGGGGCCGACCTGGCCGAACCGCTTCTTCATCCACTGCGGCTGGTCCGGTGGCCACTACGACGGGAAGTTCCGCATCTACAACATGCGGACGATCTACGAGGATCTCGAGGCCAGGCAATGCAGCTGGCGGATCTACCTGGGAGCTGGGTTCGGTCAGGCGCTCCTGCTCGAGCACCTGTATTTCTCCGGGCGGGGCAATCGCGTCCTGCCGCTCGCCGATTTCTACCGGGCGGCCCAACACGATCAACTCCCCAACTACAGTTTCATCGAGCCCGACTACTTCGGGAATGACGCGAACGACCAGCACCCGCCCCACGACGTGCGACACGGGGAGACGCTCGTCGCGCGGGTCTACGGCGCGCTGCGCCAGTCGCCAGCGTGGACCCGCACGCTGCTCGTGGTGACCTACGACGAGCACGGCGGGCTGTACGACCACGTGCCGCCGCCCGCCGGACCGCAGTACATCCCCAATTCCAGACACGACCAGGACTTCGACTTCTCCCGCCTCGGCGTCCGGGTCCCCGCGGTGCTGGTGTCGCCCTTCATCCCGCGGGGAACCGTGGATCATACGGAGTATGATCACACCTCTCTCCTCGCGACGTTGACGAAGCGGTTCGGGCTCGCGGGGCAGCTGTCACAGCGCACGGCGCGGGCAGCGACGTTCGAGCACAACCTCTCGCTCGCGGCCCCCCGGACGGATGCGCCCCCCAGCGTGGCGAGCCCGACGCTTGCCGCGGCCCGCCCGGTGCCCTCGAGGCTGCCGCTCTCCGATCTCCAGCGCGATCTCGTGACCGCCGCCAGAGGACTCGAGGCGGTCCACCTCAAGGGGGTGGCACCATCGGCGGCGATGCAGCAGACCGCTGCGCCCGGCCAGGAACCGCTGACGCGGGCTCAGGCTCGCTCCTACGTGAGCGCGGTTGGCGCGGCGCTGCTGGCCCGGGCGAGGGCCGGTGCCAGGCCGGCCAAGCGCGTGACGCCGAGGCGGCGGCGCTCGCGGCGGCCGTCCAGCGGGCGTCCAGGTTGACAACGGAGGAGTGCCATGCCGGGAAA
>DATDED010000475.1:0-12251 GCA_036523455.1 Gemmatimonadales bacterium | reverse complement strand
GCCCGGATTTCTCTCGCGGTGGGATTCCTGTCGGTCCTGCTGTCCGTCGTGGTGGGCATGGCGATCGGCGGCCTTTCGGGCTGGTGGCGCGGCTGGCCGGCAACCGCGCTGCAGGGCGTCACCGATTTCGCCCTGGCAGTGCCACGCATCGTTCTGCTGCTGCTCCTGGCGGCGCTGTGGCAACCCAGTGCGGTGCTCGTCGTGCTGCTGCTGGGCGCCACGGGGTGGATGCCGGTCGCGCGGCTCGTCCACGGCGAGGTGCGTGCCCTGGCGGTGCGGCCCTTCGCGGAAGGCGCCCGGAGCGTGGGTCTGCGTCCGCTGCGGGTGCTGTGGCGCCACGTGCTCCCCAACGCCCTCACTCCGGTGATCGTGGCGGCCGCGCTCGGCGTGGGCAACGCCATTCTCCTCGAAGCCAGCCTCTCCTACCTCGGGCTCGGCGTGCAGCCGCCCACGGCTTCCTGGGGCAACATGATCGCCTCGGGACGCGATACCCTGGTCAACGCACCCTGGGTCGCGGCAGCGCCGGGCGGGATGTTGGTCCTGGTGGTGATTGGCTGTACGCTGGTGGGAGATGCCTTGAGAGACGTGCTGAGCCGTCAGTCGTCAGCCATCAGTCGCCAGGGGCTCTGACGACCGGCCACCGGCCATTATTCCGCAATCCGCCGAAGCACCTCGGGCAGCACCTCGTGCCCGCCCTCGAACCGTTCCACGCGGTATTCGATCCCGTGTGAGCGCAGACGCTCCTCGTCGCGCGCCAGGATCTTGGGCGTGATGTAGGCATCGTGGCTCCCCGCCGCGAGGATCAGCTCCGTGCGTCCCCAGCGCTGCCGCGCGGCGGCGAGATCGAGGTCGGGCGGCACCTCGCCGCCATAGAGGATCAGCTGGTCCGCGCGCGCGCTCCCCAGCGCCAGCCAGCGCGCCGCGGTCGCGGTGCCCTGGGAGAACCCGAGGACGTTCACGCCGCCGGCGTCTCCACGCCCGCGCAGGACGTCGCCGTACAGCGCGTCGAGGTAGCGCACGTAGTCGGCGATGTCGGTGAGGCGGTCCTCGCGCGTCATCCAGCTCGCGCCGACCTTGTCGTGCCGCCCTGTCGCCTCGCCGATGTAGAAGCGCGACAATGCCTCGGGCGCGACGAGGCACCGGGTGCCGTCGTCCAGGGATTGGAATGCGCCCAGGAACCGCGCGGCCAGCTGCCCGTAGCCGTGCAGCAGGAACCAGACCTCGCCCGCCGCCGCGGCGTCGGGCCCGAGCGTGTAGTAGCGGGCGCTCCGGGACGTCGTGAAGTGGTGCTCCTGCACGGTCAACGCACCATCACGGTCACGATTTCACGCGGCCCGGCGGTGAAGCGCACCACACGGCCACCGTCCTCCAGCACGAGCGGCACCGGCTCGCCCTCGTCGAGGCGGGTGCGGAACGCGGCGCTCACAGGTGCAGTGAAGCGCCATGCGCCGGCGACCGGCCGGTCGTCGGGATTGTAGCAGCGCAGCACAACGTCCCGCGGATCGCCCTCCCCGGGCTTCAGCGCGGAGAACACCAGTCCCGCGCCGTCCAGTGTGATGCCCGCGCGGTGCGGCGTGGGTCCCCTGCCGATCGCGTCACGGATCCAGAGTCCCCGAACGGGAGTGAAGACGCTCTCCCACCAGGCCGGAATCGAGTCCCCGGATGCGAGCGGCGCCAGCGCCAACTCGATCCGGGAGGCGCCAAGACACTGGGCTTCGGGAATGGCCGTGGGCCAGGCCGCATGGCCGGGGCGCACCGGCAGGTCGGCCCGCGAGAGGGCGCCGATGGCGCGCAGCAGAGTCACGACGATGTCCCCCGGCGGCGCGTGCTCATACTCGAAAAACCCCGGGGCGAGCACGGCGAGGCCACGGCCGCCGCCCCTGACTGCGACGAAGCGGTGCGCCGGCGCCGTGGTCACGGGCGCCTCGAGCGCCTCGCGTGCAGGGCTCGGCGTCGTGAGCGGCTGCACCTCCTGTCCGAATTGCGTGCCGACCAGGGCGGGATCGGCCGATCCCATCGGCACCCGGGCGCGCAGCCGATGATACCGCGCGCCATTGTCCACATCGAAGATGCACCGCACGACCGGACTGTCGGCATGGAGCGAGACCAGGAATCGCACGCCGACCTTCCCCCGGTGACCGCCGCCGGCGCGCAGCGTCCACCGGGCCTCGAGCGCCGCGACGAGCGGCCCCGCCGCGACACGCCGCACCTGGATCGGCCCCTGGCTTCGTACGCGGCGATCGCGCGCCGCCGCACAATAGGTGTAGGCATCCCCGGCGTCGGCCTCGCTCTCGAGACGCAGCAGGTCGAGCCAGCGACTACCGGTGCGACGATCGTAGAGCTGCAAGCTGCCGGCCCGGTCGAGCGTCACCACCACGAAGCGGTTGACGAGCGAGCGCGCCTGGACCTGCACCGTGTCTTCGGACGGCGACGCGGCCGGCGCTCCGCAGGAGAGCGCGGCCAGTCCAAACCCCGGGAGGAGCGGCGCGCGGAAGGCGACGCGCACTACGTCCACCTCGTCCTGATCCGGGTAGTGCCGGCTCGCATCCAGCCGCTCCTGCCCGCGGCGCCGATCGAGGACCTGGAGCGGCACGGCGTGGCCACGGGCGGCGCGCAACGAAAACGCCGGCGCACCGGGACCGGTGCGCGGCTTGCGGGGCCCGGGCGGTCCGACCGGAACATCCCGACGGAAGAACGTGCAGTCGGCGATCACGATGCCGCCCCGCGGGTGCGGCGAAGGATTCCAGAGTGCGAGCGCGGGAGACTGGAGGTCCGGCCGCTCGCGGGTGCGGTCCGGGTCGTGCCCCACGAGCGCGAACGCCGCGGAGCGGACCACCTCGTCCCCATATGCCTGTACCGCATCGAGCCGCAGGTCGGCCGCGCGCGCTACCGCATCGCTCGTCGTCCCGCAGATCGTGTCGTGGAACTGCGACTGGACCAGGGCGCGCCAGGCCAGCTCGAGCACCGGCCGCTGATCGGGCGCCCCCTGCCGGGCCGCCAGCGCCGCGAGCGGCTCGGCCATCCGGGTCAACCACAGTTCGAGCAGCGCCGCTCGCCGCTTGAGCGGGGCGCGGGTGCCCTGCGCGCCCTGCAGCGTCCAGGCGTATCCAGTCGCGGCGCGCAACGACCCGGTCAGGACGGGGGCGGCGTCAAATTCGGCGGCGGCCGCGGCGAAGAACTCGTCGAGCCGCGACACGCGCACCGGGTTGGGCCGCTCGAGCTCGGCGAGCTGCTCGCAGAGGCGCGACACATCGGCCGGCGCCGCGTGATGATCGGCACCGATGAACACGGGGATGTGGCTGCCTCCGGCTCGACCCAGCAGCTCGCCGCGCACCCAGGCCCAGAGCTCCGGCAACGCCTCGGAGTCCGCCGCGAGCTCGACGCCGATCTCATAACCCGTCGGCGGGAGGTGCCACAGCCGGACCTCCGCGCCGCTCGGGCCACGCCACCGATAGCGGTCGCGCTCCTGGCCCGGCGCGCCACCCAACCCGCGCCACAGGACGCCGAACGGGCAGCCCGCCCCTCGGGCCAGCTCCGGCCAGCAGGCGGGATGCCCGAAGGCGTCGGGCGAATAGAGCACGTCGAGCCGCCCGCCGAATCGCGCGGCGTCGGCCGCCCCGAGCAGCAGGTTGCGTACGAGCGACTCGCCCGCGGGCACAATCTCGTCGGCGAGCACGTACCACGGTCCAACCTGCAGGCGTCCCGCACGCACCAGCTGCTGCACCACCTCGCGCCGCTCCGGCCGGGCGCGCAGGTAGTCCTCGAGCAGCACGGTCTGACCGTCCAGCAGGAAGCTGCGGAATCCCGCATCGGCCTCGAGGCGCTGCAGCAGGTCGTCCAGCATGGGAACGAGCCGCGCCTGATACGTGGCGCGGGGGAGGTGCCACTCGCGGTCCCAGTGAGTATGGACGATGAGGTGGAAGGTGATCACACCCGCTCGAGCTCGGCCACGTCTTCCGGCCGGCGCAGATGGTGGTAGCAGACGCGGCGGCCCCGCGCCAGCAGGGCGCGGACGTCGCCGATCGCCTGCGCGCGCTCGAGCCGGGCGAAGGTCGTGTGCATCGTGGGAATTTCCAGATCCTGGGTGGGCTCCGACGTGATGACGAGAAACAGCCCGGTATTCGGGCCGCCCTTGTGCAGCTGCCCGGTGGAGTGGAGGTAACGCGGTCCGAAACCCTGCGTGGTCACGACGCCGAGGGCGTTCCCCCACGCCCGGCGCACACGCGTGAGCGCCTGCTCCAGATCGGCACGGGGCGGCAGGTAGGCGAGAAGCGCCAGGTAGTCACCCGGGCGCGCGGCGCGGCGCAGCTCGCCGAGGCTCAGGGTGTGCGGCACGGTAGGACCCGAACCCGCGGGCGCGGCCAGCTCGGCGCGGGCCAGGGCCTTGGCTTCCTCGACGTCCGGCTGATCGAAGGCGTTGACGCCGAGGGCGCGGCACAGCTCCCAGGCGGCGTACTCCCACCGCAGAAACTCCCGGCCGAGATCGAGCGGATCGTCGGAGAACTCGCGCACCACCTGGACGTCGCGGCCGCCGCCCGTGGCACCCCCGACCAGCGGGACGACTCCGGCTCCGTTCTTCCCCGAGCTCTCGGCGACGAGCTGCTCGATCCAGCCCGCCAGCGCCGCCACGGGTGCCGGCGGCTCGAGGGCCAGCTTGTCGCGGCCGGCGGCGACGCCGGCGGCGAGCGTCCGGCCGAGCTCCTGCGCCGCCGCGACGTCGGTCGTCCGGGCGCGCTCGAGCAGCGCCGCTCCATCGATGCGCGCGAGCGCGGCCGGCAGCATTCCCACCACCGTGAGCGCGGCATAGCGACCACCCACGTCCGCGGGGTGCGGGAAGACGGCCCGAAATTCCCGCTCGCGCGCCAGCCGCTCCAGCGCGCTGCCGGGATCAGTGACCGCCACGAACTGCTCCGGGCTCGCCCGCGCGGCGAAGTAGTGATAGGCGGCGAGGGTTTCGACCGTCGAGCCGGACTTGCTGACGATCAGAAAGAGCGTGCGGTCCAGCGGGTGGACCTGCTCCGCCGCCGCTACGGCCGCGGGGTCGGTGCTGTCCAGCACGTCCAGCCCCGCCGTGCGAAAACCGCGCGCGAGTACCGCGGGAGCGAGCGCCGACCCGCCCATCCCGCAGATCAGGACCCGGTCGAGACCGTCGCGCCGCACCGCGGCGGCGAAACGCGTCCATTCCGGCCAGCGCTCGAGGGAGTCGGGTACGGCCCGGGTCCAACCAAGTCGGTCTTCCATGCCGGCGCTAAGCTAACGCGGGCACCGCGGCGTCGCGCGCCCTCGCCTGCGGATGCGCCCGTCACTACTTTCTGGCTATTCGCGTGATCTCAGGCACCCGCGTCACCCGCACCGTCCTCGTGGCAGCCGGCTGCCTGTTGGCTGCTCTGGTCCTGGCCTACCTCTTCCTCCCTGTTCCCCGGAGCCTGCTGCCGGCGGGCAGCTGGACGCTGACGGCGCTGGCGCGTACGGCGGGGATCGCCCTGGCGTGGCGCGCGGCCATCGATCCGGTCCAACGACGCGGCTGGGCGTGGTTACTGGCGGGGAGCGTCATCGATTTCGCCACGCAGGGCTTCGCCGACATCCAGCTGGCGCGGGGCATCGTCCGCCCGGGCATGACCGCCGTCGACATCGGATACCTGGCCGTGTATCCGTGCTTCTTCATCGCCGCCTGGAACCTGCTCGCCATCCAGCCGCGCCGGCAGCTCACGGCCGAGATTCTGCTCGATTCCGCGTTGCTCACCCTCACCGCTGTCGCCTGGGCGTACGACCTGTTCGTGGAGCCGCACACCGGGGGAGTCGGCGGGCGGGAGGTTCTGGGCAGCGTCGCGTACGCCACCGGCGGTCTCGCTCTCGTCTGGTTGATCGGCGTGCTGCTGCTGCAGCCGCAGCCGATTCCTCGCGGCGGCGCGGCGCTCGCGGTGGTCGGGCTGCTGCTCTACGGCATCGCGGATCTGCTGTTCGGGACCGTGAGCCTGCCTCGGGCGCAGGCCCCGGGCACACTGCTCGACTTCGGCTGGAACGTCGCCAACCTGGTGCTGACCGCGGCGGGAGTCGTGTCCGCCGCGTCTCCCGCGGGGCCGCGGCCGGCGGCCGCGGGTACCGGCGCCGTCGCGCCACGATTGCTGGCCGTGCTGCTGGGGCTCGCCGGGCTGGTAGCGCTCCACATCCACAACATGGCCTCCGGCAACATGGGGACGGACGACGTGCTGGTCCCCGCCGTCGGCGGGATGATCATCGCGGCCCGCGTCGCGTACTCCCTGGTGGCCGACCGGCGTTACGAGGCCGCGTTGGAGCGCGAAGTCGAACGGCAGACGCAGACCCTCGTCGATTCGCTGACGACCACGGCGTCCGCGGAGCGCAACCTCCGCCAGATCATGGAGGCGTCGCCCGACCCGATCGTGCTGCTGAACCGGGACGGCCAGGTCCTGGACTATGCGCCCGACAGACCGGCGCACGGCGCGGCCGCCGGTACCCGCACCGCGTTCGATTTCGTGGACCCGGACGCCGTCGCGCTGCTGCGCGCCCACCTCGATGCGGCGTTCGCGGGGGAAGTGCGCCGCTTCGAAGTGCCGCAACGGCGGCCCGACGGGGCGCGCGTGGTCAGCTCGGTGGTATATGCCCCGATCCGCGAGCACGGGCAGATCACCCGGGTGCTGGCCATCTCCCGGGACGTCACCGAGCTGCGGCGCGCCCAGGGCCAGCTGCAGCAGGCCGACAAGCTCGCGGCCATGGGTCAGCTGGTGAGCGGCGTGGCGCACGAGATCAACAACCCGGCCGCGATCATCTCCGGCTTCGCCCAGACGCTGATGCTGGACGACCTCCGGCCCGAGCAGCGTGAGATCGTCGAAATGGTGCGCGACGAGGCGATGCGCATCGGTCAGATCACCACCAACCTGCTCGCCTTCGCGCGGATGAGCGGGCCCGAGCGCTCGCTGGTGGACATCAACGAGCTGGTGCGCCGGACGCACACCCTGCGCTCCTACCACCTGAACACGCTGAACGTCGAGGTTCGGCTGCAGCTGGATCCGGTCGAGCCGCGGGTCTGGGCCAACCTGTCGGAGCTGCAGCAGATGCTCCTGAACCTCCTGATCAACGCCGAGCAGGCGCTCGACGACTTCCCCGGGCACCGGGCGATCACGCTGCGCACGCACGCCGAGGGCCCGGAGGTCAAATTCGAGTGCCGCGACACCGGCCCCGGCATCGCACCGGAGATCCGCTCCCGTATCTTCGATCCGTTCTTCACCACCAAACCGGAAGGGGTGGGGACGGGCCTGGGGCTGTCGATCTGTTACGGCATCGTGCGCAGCCACGGCGGGCGCATCACGGTCGAATCGGAGCCGGGGCGTGGGGCGTCGTTCCAGGTGGCGCTGCCGCTCGATCTGCGCAGCATGCCACGTCCCTCAGGCGAGGCGGCGGTCCAGGGTCCAGCCGCCGCGGAACAGCCGGTCGCCGTCCTCGTGGTGGACGACGAGCCGGGAATCCGGCAGGCGACGGCCCGCTTCCTGAACCGCAGCGGCATGCAGGTGCGTGCCGTCAGCGACGGCGCCGAGGCGCTCCGCGCGCTCCGTGGTCAGAGCTTCGACGTGATCCTGTGCGACGTCCGGATGCCGGGAATGAACGGGCGCGACTTTCTGATCCGGCTCCGCGAGCAGGCACCGGAGCTCGTGTCCACCCTCATCTTCGCGACCGGCGACTCCCTCGATGCCGACACCGCGGCACTGCTGGCCGATTCCGGAGCGCCCTCGCTCGTGAAGCCGTTCGATTTCGACGCGCTGGAGCGGCTCGTGCGGGACGTCGCGACGCGGCCCTCGCGGCGAGCGGGCAGCTAACGGGAAGGGGGAAGAGGGAAGCGGGGAGGGTCAGCGCCCGGGCCGGAGCACCAGCTCGAGGCCGCTGTGTCCCGAAGCTGCAGCCTCGGGCTCGATCGTGAATCGCAGCGCCGTAGCCGAGAGCCCCGTTTCGGCCATGCCCGCCGCCGTGCCGTCCACCGCCAGCTCGTAGTCTCCTGCCTTCACGCCCATCAAGTAGAAGGAGCCGTCGGAGAAGGAGGCGAACCGGCGACTCGTGCCGGCCCGCCGGTCGGTGAGCACCAGGCCCACGACTCCCAGCGGCTCACGCGTCCCGCCGATCTCCCGCCACACGTGCCCTTCGATCACGCCCGCCGCGACGATCGGCACGTCGAGGGTGCGGAACCGGTTCGGGTTGGGAACGAGCGTGGCCCGCGCGAAGGCGGGCACGAGCAACGGGGAGTCGATGCTCAGCGAATCCACCAGCACGTCCACGGGCTCGAACGGCATCAGGTCCCACACCCGGAACCCTCCCTGGGAATCCGACACCGCCAGCCGCGAGCCAACGATGACGCGCACGCCGGCCACCGCAGGCTCGTTCGGATCGTGCCGGCCGTTCTGGTTCTGGTCGAGGAAGACACGGCCGGCGACCCCCGCACGCTCGATCGAGGGACCCGGAGCCGTCGCCAGGCGGCCGCCCGCGCGATCCCACAGCACCGATCCCTGCACCAGCTGTGACACCGTGGCTGGAGACCCGGCCGCGGCGCTCATGGTCGTGTACGAGCGCATCGCCGACAAGTAGGTACTCAACGTCACCTGGATCAGCGGCCCGCGGCTGCCGCGCTGCCACACAAGGCCCGTCTCGAGACTCACGCCACCCCACAGCGGCCGCGAGGCGAACAGCGACGCCGTCGTGATGCGCGGCGCGCTCCCCCCGCCCCCTACACGGGACTCGAGAGCGCCGCGGAAGAATGCGGGGCCCAGCACCGGCCCCCACCGCGGTTGCGGCAGCACGAAGGCGCTCACCCCGACGAACGGCTCGGTGCTGCTGCCCGCGCCGTCGAGCGCCTGGCGCTCGAGCCGCACGTAGGGCATCAACCGGGTCGCCCCGGTCTGCACCGAGGCGCCAAGACGGGCGCGGGTCGTGGTGGCCGACTGGGCGCGCACCTGGTCGATATTGCCTTCGAAGTAGAACAGCCCGTATCGCGGCAGCGGCCGCACCAGGGCCGAGACGCTCCAGGCCGAGCGCTGGCCCGCTATGGTCACGATCGGCGCCTCGGGGCGCGTGTCGAACGCCGCTGCGGCGGCGCTCACCCGGAGATCGATGGACGGTTCGTACAGCACGGCTCCCCGCACCAGCGCATTGCCGACGCCCGACAGTTCGAGCGCCCAGTCGTTGGTCGGGTTCGCGGTCACGCGCGCGTAGGGGTGCCACAGGTCGGCGAGGCCGTTGCGCCAGAAGCGATCGGCGCCGCCCTGGAGCGTCACCCGCGGCGTCAGACCGTAGCGCAGGTCCAGGTTGCCGCTCGCACGGCAGCGGGGATCCCGGCAGGCACCACCCGACAGACCGTACTCGAACCGGCGCGACGGGAGCAGCTCACCCAGCACTCGATACGTGCGATCGAATTCCCGGACTTCCCCCAGCGGACCGTACGCCACGAAGTCCACCGGGTTCTCGCCGTAGCGGACCGGGAGCGCGAAGCCGTACTCCCCGGCGACGTCGGTCGTATCCACGGCGAGGAGCTGGCCGTTCTGATAGGCTTCGACGGACCAGCCCGGCTCGAGCCGGCCGAAGTAGCGGCTCGTGCCCAGAAGCGCGGGCCGCAGAAACGGAGCATTGGTGAGCGCGACGCCGCGCAGCTGGCGCAGGCGCGGCCCTGTCGAGAAGCCGTCGCCCAGGCGGATCTGCTTCAACCACGCACTTTCTTCCCAGACGCCGGTCCATGAGACGTCGCCGCGCGCCACGCCCGCGTCCGCCGGACCGACGCTGTGGGCGCCGATCGCGAGCGAGCCGCCGAACGCGTCCCCCCCCAGGTCGAACGCGTAGGAGCCCGCCCCGACCGGCCGGCCACCGGGCGCGAACAGCGAATAGTCGAGCACCAGCCCGTCCCAGCGCTGCCGTTCGAGGCCGAGCCGCACGTCGGGGGGCGCCGCTTCGCGGCGGCGCGCCAGCGCGGCGCGGGCCGCGTCGCGCCGGGCCCGCTGACCGACCGGCAGCATGCCGGCATCCATGAGCGTCACCGTGAGGCCGGCCCAGTCCACCACAATGGCGCTGCCGAGCAGGTTCCCGAGCCGCTCGGCGCCGACGTACAGCTCGCCGTCCTTGAACAGGCGGAACTCCGGCTCCAGCCGCACGCGATGGCCGCCGAATGTCATCGTGTCGTTCCCCGCCGCGACGACGAGGCGGCTCGGCCCGGGAGGGACCGATGCCTCGAGCACGCCGTCCGGGGAAAGGTGGTAGCGCACCTGGGCGAGACTCAGGAACTGTGCGAGCGGCAGCAGGGCCTCGGTCCGCACGCGGTACGCCTGCACCGTCGCCGAGGCCAGGCCCCGGATGCGCAGCTCGACCAGGACGGCCTGGGGCACGGAGTCCTGGGAGCCCGCGCTGAACAGTCTCTCGGTGTCCGCGAGGCTGCGCTCGGGGATCGCCGGCGGCGAGACGACCCGCGCCTGCGCCCGGACCGGAGTCGGGATGGCGACAGCGCCGAGGCCGAGCAACGGACCCAGCAGGGCCAGCGCCGCGGCGCGAGAGATCACGGGGTCTTCACCACGGTCGAATCGCGCACCGCCGGGCTCTGCAGCATCACCTGTCGCTCCAGGTCCTCCCGCTGGGTGGTGATGTCGAGCCGCAGGCGATACCGGTCGGCCGGCGCGCCGGCGATGCTCACCGCCCACCGGGGTCGATTGGCGAAGAACACCGTGACCGGGACCCGGCCCTCGCCCACGGGTTTCCCATTGGCGCCGACGACGACGGCGTGCACCGTGCCGAGATAGGCGGCGTTCCCCTGCCGCTCGAGGCCGGCGTGCACGATCACCGAATCCCCCTGCCGCACGGCCTCCAGTCCGGTGAGCGCGATCCCCGTTCGCACCTGCCCTTTGCGGTAATGCACACCGATCACCTGCTGGATTTGCAGCGTGAGGCCGACCTTGATGTTGGCGCTGTCGCTCACGCCCGTGACGGGCAGCTCTCCGGCCTTGGCGGTGACGGCCAGCCGAGCCCAGTACTCACCATCGGCAAGGCCGGCCGGGGGTGTGGCGAGCAGCCGCACCACCTGTTGATCCCGTGGCCCCAGCGTAAGGCGGCGAGGGAATGCCTGCAGCCATCCGGCTGCCGAAGGTTGCGTGGAATCGGGATGGTCGATCGTGACCAGCCTCAGCTGGCCGGTCGAATCCGTCGCCGTGTAGCCGTAGAAGACCGAGACCGCCACTTCCACCGGATCGGTCCCCGGGTTGAGCAGGGTGACGGTTCCGCTGCCGCCTCCCGACGACATGAACACCGCCTTGGGGGCGACCATGACCCCCTGCGCCGGCAGACGGGACGTGGCGCACAGAGCCGCCAGGGCGAGCCACCCGGTTCTGGTCACGGGAAGTACACAACGGTGAGGGTGATCGTACCGGTGTAGCTCCCGGCGGGCTGCGCTCCGAGTGGCGTGACAGTGCCGCCAAGAAACACGGCCGCCCGCCCCGGCGGGCGACCCAAAGTCGCGACGAAGGGGACGCGTGGATCGAACCCGACCTGGCTCGCCACGGACTGCGTGGCAGAGAAACCGGCGTCGTTGCCGCCGAAACTCAACGGCATCGAGGCTCCGCCTGGCCCCGTCATCGCCGCCGGGAGCGCGAAACTCAGCTGGAGTTGAGAGCCGGCTGCGGCACGAATATCAAATCGCCCGCTGTTCAGGGCATCCGTGCGCAGCACCGACTTGGAGATCCCCGGGAACACCGTGCCGAAGCTGACCGACCGCACGCCGTTGACCCGGACCGGTTGCCCCTGGCCATGCAGGGAAGCCGCCAGCGCCGAGAGGACGGCCACGGCGAACAGAGCCGACCAATGCGCGCGCCGGCAGAGGCCCGTCAAGCCAGCACGGCTCACCATGCGGCCGTGATCCCGTCAGGTCAGTACGTCACCTGCAGGGTGATGGTGCCGTTGTACGTGCCCGCCGGCTGGTTCACGGCCGGCGTCACCGTGCCGCCCATGAAGACGAACAGGGCGCCCGTCCCGGATAGGCTCGTCGTCGCCCCGCTCCCCGGCGTGAACGGCGTGGCCCCGGCGGCCGCGTTCGTCGTGTTGAAGCCAGCGGTCAACACCACCGGCATGTTGTTGGCGCCGAAGGTCAGATTCCCCGGCAACGCGGTGAACGACATGGTCACCGGTGCGTTCGCCTGACCGGCGACATCGAACCGGCCGGCGCCGGCGTCGGTCAGCGCGACGGTCGGCGCCGGCGTCGGTCAGCGCGACGGTCG
>DATDED010000474.1:0-18846 GCA_036523455.1 Gemmatimonadales bacterium | reverse complement strand
GTCGCCTCCCGCATGGTCGAAATGCAAGTGCGTGTTGACGACCCAGCGGACGTCCGCGGAGCCGTACCCCAGCTCTTCGAGCGCGTGCTCCAGCTTCGTGCGGCCGTCCGCGGCGAGGTTGTCGACGCCGTAGATCTCACGGAACTTCGCGTCGTCCTTGTCGCCGATGCCCGTGTCCACGAGCACCAGACCATCGTCGTGCTCCACCAGGAGGCAGCGGAGGGCCAACGGGATCCGGTTCTTCGGATCGGGGGCGATACGCCGCTCCCACAGCACCTTCGGCACGACCCCGAACATCGCCCCGCCGTCGAGGTGCTGGAGGCCCGTTTCCAGCAGATGGCAACGCAGGCGGCCGACTGAAAACGTGTTGTGGGGCATGGCTCAGCTCAGAGGTCGTCTCTCCGCAGCGGCAACGTCATGCATCTCGGTCCCCCGCCGCCGCGCACCAGCTCGCTGCCCTCGATCGTGATCACCCCCCGATCCCCCTCTTCCAGCCATTCCTCGCCGGTCAGCAGGTTCACGGCGGTGATGATGCGATAGCCAGCGTGCTCCAGCTCGCGCAGGGTGGCTTCGTTGCGGGCGTAGGTGATGACCACACCGGGCCGAATGGTGAAGAAATTGCACGCGGAGGACCACTGCTCGCGCTCCTGCACCGACCGGCCGTTGCCGCCACAGAATACCGGCTCGAGCGGCAGGTCCACCGCCTGCATGGCGGCGAAGAAGTTGGGGATCTCCTTGACGCCCTTGGAGCGGCGACGCCGATGCAGCACCGCGAGCCGCTCGGGGCCCACGAAGAACGGCGGGTAGATCACGCAGCTCTCGCGGTCGATCTGGGTGAAGATCATGTCGAGGTGGATGGCCGTGCGCTCGTTGGGCAGCACGACCACGATCACGTCGGTCACGCCGCACTTCTCGAAGGCCAGCTCGCAGAGCTGATCGAGTGCGGCCGGGCTGGAGCGCTCGCTGAACCCGAGCACGAGCAGGTCGGGTCGCAGCGGATGCACGTCCCCGCCCTCGAGGGTGTAGGTGTGCCGCCGCTCTTCGGAGCCGTCGTAGAGAATGCCGGCGTTCTCCAGCTTCTCGTGATAGCGGAACAAGGCCTTGATCAGCATCTCCTCGGTCCACCGCACGCCGTAGCGCATCGACCCGATCACGGCGTGCTCCCCGATGACGATCCCCACGTCGCGGGTGAAGAACAGATTCGGGAGCGGCGGCAGCGCGTACCCGACTTCGTTGAGCGCCCGCGCGATGGGGCCGGCATCCTCGTGCGTCCCCTCGATCATGAGGGTGACCAGGTCCTCGGGCGAGAGCACGGCGAGCTGCTTGGCGAGCGCGTCGGACGGCACGACCTCCAGCGCCCGCGTGACCAGAAAATCGCGCACATCGGCACGCGCCACGATTTCGGTCAGCAGATCCCGCACTTCGTAGACGTCGGCGAACCGCTCCAACACCGCCACCAGGCGCCGGTGTTCGCGTTGGGCGAGGTCGAGGTCGATGATGTCGTCGTAGAGGTAGTCTTCCCGGTTTCCGGGCGTGACCGCCGTCAGCTCGTTCCCCGGCGTATGAACCAGCACATGGCGCAGCGGACCGATCTCGGAGGTGACATGGACGCGGGGCATAGGAGCGGAAATCTAATTGCGGATTGAGGATTGCGAATTGCGGATTGGCAGGACTGAGTCAGTGCGCCAAACACGGACCTCGCTCTCACAATCCGCAATAGCCAATCCCCAATGTCGTCAGCGGTTCGCCAGGGCAAAGCTCAGCGTTTCCAGCTCCAGTGCCATGTTCACGCTCTGGACCGCGACATCCTCGGGGACCGCAAGTGACACCGGCGCGAAGTTCAGAATCGCTTTCACCCCGGCGCGAACCAGCCGGTCGGTGACTTCCTGCGCCGCCTCCGCCGGCGTCACGAGAATGGCGATGTCGGGGGGCTCCTTCTTCAGATCAGCTTCGAGCTGGCGCACGTCGCGCACCATGAGCCCGTCGGAGCGCGTTCCGATCTTTTTCGGATCCTTGTCGTAGATGGCAACCACGTCGAAGCCGTGCTGGCGGAACCCGCGGTAATGCAGCAGCGCTCCCCCCATCTTCCCCGCCCCCACCAGCACCACCCGGTGCGTCCGCTTGAGCCCTAGAATCTCGCGGATCCGCGCCGAGAGCTCCGGCACCGAGTACCCCAGCCCCCGCTTGCCGAACGAGCCGAAGAACGAGAGGTCCTTGCGCACCTGCGCCGACGTGGTGCCGCCGCGGCGGGCGAGCTCGGCGGAGCTGATGGTGCTCACTTGCTGCGCCGCCGACTGCTCGAGGAAGCGCAGGTACAGCGCCAAACGACGCACGGTCGAGTCCGAGATCTTCCGCATTGTGAATTATTTCACAATCGCCCCCCCCAACGCAAGGACCCAGCGCCACAGCCGCACGAACGCCTCGGGCGCGAGGGTCTCCGGACGAGCCGCCGGATCGAGCCCGAGGGACTTCAAGCCCTCGTCCAGCCCTGCCGCGGACCCGTCCCCGCCCCGGATCGCGCGCACGATGTTGTGCAACTGCTTGCGCCGCCGGCTGAAACAGGCGGTCACGAAGGTCCGGAACGGCGCGATCTCGGTGGGATCAACCAGCGGCGTGGGCCGCGGCCGCAGCCGGATGACGGCGCTGTGCACGCGCGGCGGCGGCGTGAACGCCCCGGCCCGGACCACGAACAGCTTCTCGACCACGCACAGTGACTGAATCCCGACCGACAAGCCGCCGTACGCTTTCGACCCCGCTGGGGCGCCGAGGCGATCGGCCACCTCCGCCTGCACCATGAAGACGACACACACCGGACGGGGCACCAGGGCCACGACGCGCTCGAGCAGCGGCGAGGTGATGTTGTAAGGGATATTGCCGCAGACTTTGAATTGCGGATTGCGGATTGGGGATTGTGGATTGAAGACACTCCAATCGAGTGTGAGCGCGTCGGCGTTCACAATCTGCACGTTGCTCAATCCGGAATCCGCAATCCGCAATCCGCAATCTCTTGCCAGCCGCCCGTCCTTCTCGATCGCGATGACCTTCCCCACGCGCGCCGCCAGCACGCGCGTCAGCGTTCCGGTCCCGGCTCCGATCTCGACCACCAGGTCGCCGGGCGCGGGGTCGAGCGCCGCGGCGATGCGGTCGAGGATGCGCGGATCGGTGAGGAAGTGCTGTCCGAGGGACTTCCGGGCGCGAGGCAGCGGCACGCCGTCAGACTTTCGCGATCAGGAGCGTCCGGTCGTCGCTGGGAGGGGCGCCGCCGGTGAATGCGGCGAGGTCGGCGAAGATGGCCTCGAGAATCTCCTGGGCGCGACGGGTACGCAGGGCCCGCAGGTGCGCGAGCACGCGCTCCTCACCGAAGCGCTGTCCCGATTCCCCCACCGCATCCACGATGCCATCGGTGAAGAGGCAGAGGACGTCCTCGCGCCGCTTCCATGGCTCCTTGTGGTCGGTGGCGGGCCGGGCGGGGCCCAGGCCGAGCGGCGTGCGCGTGGCCTCGAGCCGCTGGGCCTCCCCCGTGGCGCCGCGCACCAGGAATGCGTGGGGATGTCCGGCGTTGGCATAGGAGCACACGCCCGCGGCGGGATCCACCACGGCATAGAAGAGCGACAGGTACATCTCGGTACGTGCCAGCTCGGCGGCGAGCGACTGTTCGAGACTACCCAGCACCTGCGCCGGGGCGGCCGAAGACTCGGCGTGAATACCGGACGCGGCCATCGCCAGCGCCATAATCAGGGCCGCCCCGAACCCGTGGTTCGAGACGTCACCGATCATGATGCCCACGCGATCGCCATGCAGCCGGAGCAGATTGTAGAAATCGCCGCCCACCGAATCGGCGGGCCGGCAGCGGGCCGCCAGATCGGCCTTGTCGCCCAGGACCGATGGAGAGGGCAGCAGCTTGAGCTGCAGGTCGTGCGCGAGCTCAAGCTCCCGGCGCACGCGCTGCTGCCCGAGGTCGCGGGCCACCAGCCGGGCGTTCTCGATGGCCGCGCCGACCTGGTTCGCGATCGCGGCGACCAGTTTGCGGTCGCCGGCGGAAAACAGATCCGGACCGTGCCGGTCGGTGAGATTGATGACGCCGATCGGCCGCGCCTGGTCGCCCGGCGCCCCGTACATCACCGGCACGGCCAGGAACGCACGCCCCCGATAGCTCCGGCCGGTTTGTCCCCGCGCCGCCGCCGGCTCGGGCTCGGCGGGGTCATTGCTCTGAATCCGCATTTCGCGGAACGCCCGGGCCGTCACCGAAACAGGATCGTCGAGCTCGATTGGATCCACTTCCTGAGCGACCATGCCCTTGGAGGCGACGAGCCGCAGCACCTGACGGTCGAGGTCGAGCACGAACAGACTGGCGCGCCGCGCGCCGACGACGGTCGCCACCTCCTGCAGGATGCGCCGGGCGGCCTCGTCCAACCGGATGGTGTGACCGAGAATCTCGCTGATGGTGTAGACGAGGTCGATCTCTTCGTAGCGGTCCGACAGCTCCGCCGCCACCTGCCCTGCCTCGCGCTCCGCTTCGGCGAGGCAGGCCACGGCCTCGACCAGCGACTCCCGCGACGCGGGGTCGAGCTCCTTGCCGGCGCGGAGCTCCAGCCACAGGGTGGGTCCGTCCCGGCTCTGCCCCGGCGCCGGCATCGGGGCGAACCAGGCGGGGCCGTCAGGCGTGTCGAGCCGACCCTCGCTCGCCCCAAGCGACGGCGTCCACCCCGCCGGCGTCCCCGTGACCAGCCGCACGGCGGCGCCCTCCGCGCGCCACAGCCGCAGCGCGAGCTTCCCGCCCACCAGCTGCTCCAGCGCCGGCAGGAGGCGCTCGAGTTTGGTCAGCCCGCCCGCAGGACGAGACACACGCGATTCCCTCGTTCGTTGAATTCAACCTGGTCGACGAGATGGCGGAGGACGAACAGTCCGCGGCCGGCCTCACGCTCCAGATTCTCCGGAGCCGTGGGGTCCGGCACGCCCTCCGGATCGAATCCGGCGCCGTCGTCCGCCACGTCGATCCGCACCGCCTCGCGGCCGCAGGCGATCTCCACCCGGACCCGTTTGGCGGGATCCCGCCGGTTGCCGTACTCGATGGCGTTCGCGAGCGCCTCCGCCAGGGCCGTCCGCAGGTTGAATTGCAGCCGGCGTGGAGAGAGCACGCCGGTGTCGCAGTAGCGGGCCGCCAGCTCCACCGCGTCGCCGACGAACCCCAGGTCACTGGGGACCGACAACGACACCGCAACGTCGGCTCCGGGACTTGCCACGCGTGCCGACCGGTGGACGACGACCTGCAGCTGAGGGTTCACGGGCGGGCGACGCTAGAAGGCAGCGAGCGCCTCCGCCGGCGTCTTGGCGATGGCGAACAGCGTGTCCAGCTTGGTGAGCTCGAAGAGCGTCTGGAGATCCTCGTTGAGGCCCGCGAGGCGCAGCTCCCCGCCCTGCTCCCGCACCTTCTTCGACAGGGAGACGAGCACACCGAGGCCGGAGGAGTCGATATAGCCCGTCTTGGTGAAGTCGATCACGAAGCGGCGCGTCCCGCCCTCCAGGGAGTCGAGCACCTTCTGCTTGAGCTCCTGGCGGTTGCCGACGATGAGCTGGCCGTCGACGCCGACGATCACCACACCCCGCGGATCCTTGCTCAACGAGAACCCCATCTCACCCCTCCGCTTGGAGAACCGTGACCGCCGCCGTGTCCACAATATCCTCCACGCTCGCCCCGCGCGACAGGTCCGCGATCGGCCGGGAGATCCCCTGCAGAATCGGGCCGAGCGCGTCCCACCCCCCCAGCCGCTGCACCAGTTTGTAGGCGATGTTGCCGCTGTCAAGATCGGGAAACACCAGCACATTGGCCTGGCCCGCCACCGGGGACCCAGGGGCCTTGCGGCGCGCGACGTCGGCCACGAGCGCCGCGTCCCCCTGCAGCTCACCGTCACACACCACGTCCGGGGCGAACTCGCGAAACCGCGCCACGGCGCGCCGCACCTTCTCCACGCGCGCGCCCTCCGCGCTGCCCTTCGTGCTGTAGGAGAGGAACGCGACCCGCGGCACGTCCCCGACGATCCGCCGCCGGTCGCGCGCGGCGGCGAGCGCGATCTCGGCCAGCTGCTCCGGGGTGGGGTCCGGGACGACGGCGCCGTCGGTGAAGGTGAGCACGGTGTCGTCCTTCACCATGTAGAAGGCGCTGCTCACCGTCGTGATGCCGGGCGCGGGACCGACGGCCAGCAGGGCCGCGCGGATCACGTCCCCCGTGGGGGCGGCCGCGCCGCCGACCATTGCGTCCGCCAGTCCCGCGCCGACCATGCACGCCGCGACCATGATGGGGTGCGTCAGCGCCTCGAGCGCCGCGGCGTTGGAAGGAAACCGGTCCGGTCGCCGCGCCATGAGCAGGCGCGCCAGATCGGGGAGTGGTGGAGCGGACGCGCCCGTGACGTCCTCGAGCACACGGACCTGGCCGAGGCGCAGGGCCTCGATCCGCTCGCCGGCGGCCCGCACGCGCGGGTCATGCCCCTCGGGGAGGACGATCCGCCGATTCGCTCGCCGCGCCCGCTCGTAGACGCGGTCGCGAAAGCTCACCGGCCGAATTTCCTGCGCAGCGCCTGCTGAACCGCCGGCTGGACCAGCTGGGAGACGTCGCCCCCGAAGCGGGCGACTTCGCGCACCAGGCTGGAGCTGAGGTAGGTGAGATCGAACGCCGGCACGAGGAACACCGTCTCGAGCCGGGGCGCGAGCGTGCGATTCATGAGCGCCATCTGAAACTCGTACTCGAAATCGCTCACCGCCCGCAACCCGCGCACGATCACCGAGGCGCCGGCGCGCTGGGCGAACTCGACCAGCAGCCCCTCGAACGATTGCACCTCCACCTCGGGGAGCCGCACCGTCTCGTGCAGCAGCGCGACGCGTTCCTCCAGGGTGAACAACGGCTGCTTCGCGACGTTCACGGCGACCGCGACGATCACCCGGTCGACGAAGGCGAGCGAGCGACGAATCAGGTCCTCGTGCCCGCGCGTCACCGGATCGAACGACCCGGGATACACCGCGATCCGAGGGGCCGCCGTCATGGTGCGTAGATGAACGTGATCGCGGTATCGCCGTAGCGGCGCGTGTCGTCGCCGGGGATGGGCGTGTCCGCCGGATGCTCGATCGAGAAGACGCGCGCGAACGGCACGAGGCGGAACATCGCGACGAGGCGTGCCGCCTGGTCGTTCACCATCGCGTACGGAGGATCGGCGAACGCCACGTCGTACTGCCCGGCGTGCAGCTGCTCGGCGAATTTCAGGGCATCCATCTTGTGGATGGTCGCCCGGTCCTCGACCTTGAGCGTCTTCAGGTTCGCCTTGAGGGCGGCGATCGCGTTGCGGTGCACCTCGACGAAATCGGCTTTGACCGCGCCGCGCGACAACGCTTCGAGTCCCAGCGCCCCGGACCCGGCGTAGAGATCCAGCACGCGTGCGCCCCGCAGGTTGCGCTGAATGATGCTGAACCACGCTTCGCGGACCCGGCTGGCGGTGGGACGCACCTTGTCGCCCACCGGGGTCTTGAGACGCCGGTTCTTGAACTCGCCTGCGATGATAGAGATCAACTCGTCCCCTCCGTTCGCCCCCTCCGATTGCGGATTGCGGATTGCGGATTGCGGATTGGATACCGCCTAGCAAGACTGACCTGATGCCCCGCGTGGCACACGAACTCGGTCCCTCCGTTGCACCCAATCCGCATTCCGCAATCCACAATCCGCAATGTCTACTCGCTCGGGGCGATGGTCGCGACGCGTGCCTGCAGCGTCGACCGCCCCTGCCACTCGTCCCGTTCCAGCCGGAAGGCCACGTCGAGGGGCCGGGCGAGCCACTCCTCGGGGACCCGATCGGCCACCTGGAACCCGATGGCCGGGATCGCGCCCGAGCCGTCGTCCAGCACGAACCGCAGATGATTCGATCCGACGCGCCGCGCGCGAACCGCCCGCGCTCCTCGAACTCCGAACACCGGCGCGGGGTTTCCGGCCCCGCACGGCTCGAGATGACGGATGAGGCGCTCCAGCTCCTCGCTCAAGTCGCCGAGCGGCAGCTCCAGGTCCACCCGCTGGGCGGGTGCCAGGTCGTCGGGGCTGAGAAGCTGTCCCGCCACCTCCAGAAAAGCAATACGGAACTCCTCGAAACGGTCCCGGCGCACTGTCAGGCCTGCCGCCATCCGATGGCCGCCGTAGCGCTCGAGGCAATGTCCGACGCGATGCAGCGCCTCGTGCAGATCGAACCCGGGGATGCTGCGTCCCGAGCCGCGACCGAGGTCGCCCGCTGCGTCCCAGGCGACGAGGAACGTCGGGCGGCCGTAGCGCTCCACCAGGCGGCTCGCCACGATCCCGATCACGCCGGGGTGCCAGTCATCGGCGGCCAGGACGATGGCACGGTCGTCCGCGCCCAGCGCGCTCGCGAGCCGTGCCTCGGCGGCAGCGAGGATCTGCTGATCCATCTCCTGGCGCCGCGCGTTCAGCGTCTCCAGCTCGCGCGCCAGGCGGGCCGCCTCGTCGGGGTCATCGGTGAGCAGCAGCCGGAGACCGTCGCCGGCGTCGCCGATGCGCCCGGCGGCGTTGAGCCGTGGCGCGAGGATGAAGCCGACGTGGGCGGCACGCAGCGGTTTGCCCGAGAGCCCGGCGGCTTCCACCAGCGCCGCGAGCCCGGCCCAACGGCTCGCGGCGAGCAGTTTCAGGCCGTGCCGTACGAGGATCCGGTTTTCGCCCGTGAGCGGCACGACATCCGCCACGGTCGCCAGCGCGACGTAGTCGAGAAAATGCCAGGGGAGCTGCTCGGGGAGACCAAGTACGGGCACCAGCGCCTGCGCGAGCTTGAAGACGACGCCGGTGCCGCACAGGTCCTTGTCCGGCGATGGGCAATCGGGACGTCGCGGGTCGAGGACGGCGGCGGCCGGCGGCAGTGCATCGCCGGGAAGGTGGTGATCGGTGACGATCACGTCGATCCCAGCCGCGCGGGCCGCCTGCACCGGCCCGACCGCGGTGATCCCGCAATCACAGGTGACGATCAGGCGGGCGCCCAGCTCCTGCGCGCGCGCGAGTCCCGCGGGCCCGAAATCGTAGCCGTCGCGCAGTCGATGCGGGACGAACGCGTGCGCCTGCGCCCCGGCCTCCCGCAGGACCCGCGTCAGCAGGGCGGCGGCGCACTGGCCGTCCACGTCGTAATCGCCGTGCACGAGGATCGGATCGCCGCGGCGCACGGTCGCGGCGATCAGCTCGGCCGCCCCGGCCATGTCCACCCAGGCCAACGGGTCGGACAGCCCGGCGAGTGTCGGCCGCAGAAACGCCTGCGCGTCGCCCACGGAATCGTAGCCGCGCTGCACCAGCAGGGCGGCGAGCGCATCGGGAATGGTGAGGGCGCGGGCCAGCGCGCCGACCAGCTCCGGGTTCGGCTGCCGCCGCACCGACCAGCGGGGCGTCATTCGGCTCCGTACAACAGCACGCCGCACGCCTCGCAGGCCTCTATGGACGCGCCGCGCTGGATCAGCACGCGGCGTTGCGTCGGCACCGCCGTGAAACAGTGCCCGCAGGCATCGCCGTGCAGCGCGTACAGCGCGAGCGGCGCCTTGCCGCGCCGGATGCGCTCGTACCGGCCGAGCAGCGAGCCGTTCACCGCGTGCGACGCCTCGTTGCGTGCATCCCGGGCCTGCTCGAGCTCCGCCAGAATTGACGCGCGGCGTCCGGCCAGCGCCTCCCGGTCCTGTGCCTGCCCCTCCCGCACCGCGGTCAACGCCTTGTCCGCCTCCGCCGCCTTGCGCTCAGCCTCCTGCACTGCGTCGCCCGACCGCATGAACTCCGCCTCCTCTTTCGCCAGCACGGAGCGGGCGAGGTCGAGCTCGGCCATGAGCGTCGACGCCTCCTTCGCGCCGCGCACCCATTCCAGCCGCTGCCGCCGCTGCTCCTGCATCGTGCGGTAGCTCGTAATCTTGCCCTCGAGCTCGTCCCGGCGCCGCATCGCGTCTTCGATCGACCGCCGCGCGGCCGCGACGACTCGTTCGGCCGCGGCCATGGTCTCGTCGAGCCGCCGCATCTCGGGCTCCAGTGCGGCGAGCGCCAGTTCGGACCGGGTGACTTCCTGATCCTTCGCCTGCAACGCCAACAACGATTCAAGATCCGGGTGCACCACTCCTCCTCGAAGCGATCTTGTAACGGGGAAACAGCTTGTTCCGTTCGGCCGACACGCGCTGCACGTCCCGCACCAGCCGGTCCTGCTCGGCTCCCGAGGCGAGCGGGATCTCCCGCTCCAGTCGCTCCAGCTCGCGGTCCAGCCGTCGCGCCTCGATCCAGTTCACCGCCCGATCGAACAGCGCGTCGGGCTCACTCGTCACGCCAGCCTCGGCCCGAAGCGCTTCGTACACGCGCGCCTCCTGCCCTTCGAGCCCGTCGGCCTGGCCCTCGACCAGCGATTCGAACACCCGGCGGTACACGGGATGCTCGATATCTTCGGGGTCCACCTTCTCCAGCACGCGGGCGCGCCAGGCATCTCCCGCCAGCATCACGAGGAGCACGGCCCGTTCCCCATTAGGGGGAAGGGGGAAGGGGGAAGAGGGAAGAGTGGCGGTCGGCGTGCCCTCCCCCTTCCCTCTTCCCGCTTCCCCCTTCCCCCCTCCCACTTCCCGCTCGAGAACGTCTTTGCGTACATGGGCGACTTCCGCCACCCGACTGAGGTACAGCTCGCGGGTGATCGGATCGCTCGTGGCGCGGATGGTCGGCAGCAGCCGGTCGAGCGCGCGACGCCGGCCGGGCAGCGTCTCGAAGAACCGCTTGCGCTCGAGGATCTGGATCTTGCGCTCGAGCACGTCCACCGCATCACGCAGCACGGCCTCGAGCCCCGTCGCTCCGTCGCGCTGCACCAGCGAATCGGGATCCTCCCCTTCGGGGAGCGTCGCCACGCTGACCCGCACGCCCGCGCGCAGCAGCTCGTCGCCCGCCCGGAATGTCGCGCGCAACCCCGCGTCGTCCGAGTCGTAGCAGAGAACGACCTGGGGCGCATAGCGGCGCAGCAATTCCGCCTGATCGGGGGTGAGGCCGGTGCCCATCGGGGCGACGACCTCCTCGATTCCCGCGAGCGCCGGCCGGATCACGTCGAAGTAGCCCTCGACCAGGAGCGCGCGCCCCGCCTTGCGCATGGCGTGGCGGGCGGCGTGGAGGTGGTAGAGCAGCTTTCCCTTGTGGAAGATCGGAGTCTCGGGAGAGTTGAGGTACTTCGGCTCTCCTTCCCCGAGAATGCGGCCGCCGAAGGCGACGACGCGGCCGCGCAGGTCGTGAATCGGAAACAGCAGCCGGCCGCGGAAGCGCGGTACCACGACGCCGTCGTCGCGGCGGCGCAGGAGTCCAGCCTCGAGCAGTACGGGCTCCTCGATTCCCAGTGCCTGCATCGCGGTGCCGAACGCGGTGCCGCGCGGCGCATAGCCCAATCCCAGCTCGGTCGCCTGCTCGAGCGTGATCTTCCGCGAGAGGAGATACGCCCGGGCGGTCTCCGCTTCCTCCCCCTCGTGCAGCACCCGCGCGAACCAGTCGTGGGCCGCCGCCACGGCGGAAAACAGCGGCTCGCGCGGATCGGGACCGGTGGGCCCGCGCTCCGGGATGGTGATGCCGGTGCGGCGCGCCACCTCGCGCACCGCCGTCGGATAGTCCATGCCCAGACGTTTCATGAAGTAGGTGAAGACGTCTCCCGACGCGTGGCACACGAAACAATGGAACATGCCCTTGCGGGGGATCACGGCGAAGTTGCGGTGCGTGCCGCCGTGGAACGGGCAGGGGCCGCGGAAATCGGCGCCGGTCCGCTTCAGCTCGACCGACTCGCCGATGATCCCGACGAGATCCGCCGCTTCCCGGATCTGCTCGATCAGCTCGTCGGGGATGAGGCTCATGCCCGGAACTCCGCCACGGTGACCCCCGCGCCGCCCTGTTTGGCCGGGGCGAAGTCGAATCGGGCCACGCGCGGGTCGCCCTCGAGCACGCGCTGCACCATCTCGCGCAGGGCGCCGGTCCCCTTGCCATGGATGATCCGCAGGTACGGCAGGTCGGCCAGGATCGCGGCGTCGAGCGCGCGCGTCAGCTCGGCTTCGGCGTCGTCGGCACGGAGGCCGAGGAGCTTGATCTCGGAACTGACTTCGGCGGTCGGGCGGACGGGCGGTCGGGCGGTCGAACTCTCACGATGCGATGCTCCGGCAGGCTCAGCAGCGGCCGTGAGCACTTCGATGATCTGCTCGGGTCGGACGATCACTCGGATGGCGCCAGACTCGATGACCACCTGGTCGTCGTCACGCAATCCGCGCACGCGACCGACCATGCCGTCGACGGTTCGCACGCGGTCCCCGACCTGCGCGGTTACCGGACCGCCCGACCGCCTGTCCGCCTGTCCGCCGTCTTTCGTTTCCGCAATCGCCTTCTCCAGCATCCTGCGCGCCTCTCGCGCCGTCGCCTCATCCACGGCCGCGCGTGCCTGCCCCAGCGCAGCTTCGACCGTCTTGCGGGCCTCGAGGAGGTAGCGGCGCGCCTGGTCGCGTGCGCGGGTGTCTGCGGTGCGCTCGCGTTGCGCGACCTCACGCTCCGCCTGGGTGAGGCCGGCCGCCCGGTCGTCCAGCCGGGCGCGATCTTCGGTCGCCGTACTCTCCGCCTGCGCGAGTGCCGTTTCGCGCTCGGCCAGGGCGTGGGCGCGTGCTTCGACATCGGCCAGCAGCGCGTCCAGGTGCCGCTCGGCATCGGGCACCGCGCGCTCCGCATCGCTCAGCACGTCGGCCGACACCCCGAGGCGGCGGGCGATCGCGAGCCCGTAGGAGCGTCCCGGAATGCCCTTCAGCAGGCGGTAGGTCGGGGTCAGGGAGTCGGCATCGAACTGCAGCGACGCGTTGACGACGCCGACCGACTCGGCGGCGAGTCGTTTGAGGGCGCCGAGGTGGGTGGTGGCGAGGGTGACGGCGTGGCGGCGCGTGAGGCTGCGCAGCGCCGCCGCCGCGAGCGCCGCACCTTCAGCCGGATCCGTGCCGCTGCCCACCTCGTCGAGCAGGACCAGGGCGGCGTCGTCCGAATGCTCGAGGATGTCGCGCAGCGCGGCGACGTGCGCCGAGAACGTGGACAGGCTCGCGGCGATCGACTGGCGGTCGCCGATGTCCGCGAACACGCGGACGAACACCGGCAGCCGCGAATGGGGACCGAGCGGCGGGATGATGCCGCTCTGGATGAGCAGGCAGAGCAGGCCCACCGCCTTGATGAGCACGGTCTTCCCCCCGGTGTTGGGACCGGAGATGAGCACGGTGTATTCGTCCGGGGCGAGCTCGAGGTCGAAGGGAACCACGACGATCTCGCCGCCCACGAGTAGCGGATGACGACCGTCGCGGATCTTCAGGGGCCCGCCACCGATCTCGGGGGCGAAGCCGTTCACTTCCATCGCGTAGCGCGCCCTTGCGCAGAGGTCGTCGAACGCGATGCACATCTCCCAGGCCCGGGCGATGGTCTCGACGTGGGGGCGCGCGACATCGGTCAGCTCGCGCAGCACCCGCAGCACCTCCCGCTGCTCGTCCGCTTCGCGATCACGCAGCTCGTTGCCCAGCTCGATGACCTCGGGCGGTTCGACGAACACCGTGGCGCGCGTGGCCGACGCATCGTGCACGATCCCGCCGACGCGGCTCCGCGCGGTGCTGCGGACGGGAATCACGTAGCGGCCCGCGCGCAGCGTCACGGACGCATCGGGGGCGCGGTCCTGGGGGTCGAGACCATTGAGCAGGTGCTCCAGGCGCGTGACGAGCTTGGCGCGCGTCTCGCGCACCGCCCGGCGCGCCCGTGCCAGCTCGCGGGAGGCGCCGTCGAGCACGCTGCCTTCGGGATCGAGCGACTGGCGCAGCCGTGTTTCGAGCTGCCGCGGCGGCGGCGGGACCCGCAGCGACGCCGTCCGCGGGGCGTCACGCTCCAGCCGGCCCAGCAACGCCCCGACGGTCTGCATCGCCGCGAGCGCCACGGCCAGGCCGGCGAGCGCCGGCCCGTCCAGCGCGCTGCCCGGCACGCGCAGCAGCGAGAGCGTCTCGGCGAGGTCGGGAACGGGCTCGGCACGCAGCGAGTCGTCGGTGATGAGCACTGCAGCCAGCTCGGCGACCTGCGCCAGGTGGGAGCGGATGGTCTCCGCGTCGGCGCCGGGGCTCCGCTCCCGTACGCGGGCGGCGCCGAGGGGGCCGGCGGCGAAGGCCGCCACCCGTTCCAGCGCGGCCGGGAATTCGAGGGTCTCCAACACGGCGGGGGGGATCCCGCCTCCCGCAGTCATACGCTCGGCGACAGCTCCTCGCGCGCGATCTGGTTGATCAGCTTGCCGTCCGCGCGCCCTTTGAAGCGTGGCATCACCACTCCCATGACCTTGCCCAGGTCCTTCGCGCCACCGTCGATCGCCTCGCGCACCGCGGCGCGGATTTCCTCCGGCGGCGCCATGGCCGGCAAGAATGCCTCGAGCGCCTTGACCTCGGCCAGCTCGACAGCCGCGCGGTCCGGCCGTCCGCCCGCGGCGAACTGCTCCGCTGCCTCGTGCCGCCTCTTGACGCCGCGACGCACCACCTCCACCGCTTCCTCGTCGGTCAGCGGGTGGCGCAGCTCGAATTCGCGGTTCTTGAGATCTGCCAGGATGGTGGAGAGGAGCAGCGTGCGCGCCTGATCTCGGGCCTTGCGCGCCTCGTTGAGCGCGGCCGCCAGCCGCTCGCCGAGGCTCTGCATCTAGAAGGAACGCGGCCGCCGGCTTTTCCGCCGCGCGGCGTTCATCTTGCGCTTGCGGCGCTCGCTCGGCTTCTCGTAGTGTCGGTGCTTCCGCAAGTCGGAGAGGATCCCCGCCTTCTCGCACTTCTTCTTGAAGCGCTTGAGGGCACGCTCGAAGCTCTCGTCGTCGTGGATGATGACTTCGGGCATTGTCGTTAACTGTGGTAGACGTGCCAAGTTAGCGGCCCTGGCGGAGACGCCGCAAGGCCTAGCCGGGGGGCCACCGCATGGTCCGCCCGCCCAGCAGGTGAGCATGGAGATGAAAGACCGTCTGGCCGCCATCGGCGTTGGTGTTCAGCACCACCCGGTAGCCCCGCTCGGCGAGTCCCGCCTCCCGGGCGACGTCCCGCGCGAAGAGCAGCAGCTCGCCCAGCAGTGCCCCGTCCCCAGTCTCGTCGAGTGAGCCCACATGCTCGGTGGGAATCACGAGCAGATGCGTCGGCGCCTGCGGGTTGATGTCGCGGAACGCCAGCAGTCGCCCGGCGCGTTTCACCACACTCGCGGGGATCTCCCCCCGCGCGACCTTGCAGAAGAGGCAATCCGCGGCCGCCGTCATGCGCCGCTCCCGCCGCTGCTCCCGAACGCCTCACGCAGCTTGTTCCAGAATCCACGGCCGAGGCTTTCGGCCGCGGGCGGTTCGCCCTCCACCTGGGCGAGGTCGTGAAAGGCGCGTTCCTGCTCGGGCGTGAGCCGCGTCGGAGTCCAGACCTGGATGCGCACGTGCAGGTCGCCGTGGCCCCCCGCTCCGAGGCGCGGCAGACCCTTGCCGCGCAGCCGGTAGATCGTTCCGGTCTGCGTTCCGGGTTGCACTTTAAGGGGCGCCGTGCCATAGGGCGTGGGAATCTCCGCGTCGGTACCGAGGGCCGCCTGGCTGAACGAGACCGGGAGATCGTAGACCAGGTCGTCGCCATGCCGCTCGAAGCGTGGGTCCTCGACGATTTCCAACACCGCGATGAGGTCGCCCGGAGGACCATTGCGGGGGCCCGGCACGCCCTGCCCGCGTACCGTCAGGTAGTGATGATCGGCGACACCGGCCGGCACGTCGAGCTGCACCGTCTTCTCCGCCTTGACGCGTCCATCGCCGCGACAGGTGGGGCACGGTTCCCGAATGACGGTGCCCTCGCCGGCGCACGCGGGACAGGGCGACACCGATACGAACTGGCCGAACATGGATTGCGCCGCACGGCGCACTTCCCCGCTGCCGCCGCAGGTCCCGCACGTCCTCGCCTTGGTCCCCTCCTTGGCCCCGGTCCCGTGACACGTCTTGCAGACGTCCAGGCTACGCAGCTTCAGCGACTTCGTGGCGCCGGTAGCGACGTCGGAGAGGGTGAGCCGGATCGAGACCTTGAGATCGGGCCCGCGTCGCCGGTCCCGGCGGCTGCGCTCCCCGCCGCCGAACAGGGCATCGAATCCGCCCAACCCGCCGAAGTCGCGCATGAAGATGTTGAGCGCCTCGGAGAGATCGAAGTGCGCGAAGCCGCCGAACGGGCCGCCCGCTCCACCGCCGCGCAGCCCCGCCTCGCCGAAGCGGTCGTAGGTGGCGCGCTGTTCGGGATCGCGCAGCACCTCGTAGGCCTCGGTGATCTGCTTGAACCGCTCCTCGGCCTCGGGCGCCGGATTGCGATCGGGATGGAACTCCATCGCCAGCTTGCGATAGGCCTTCTTGATCTCGGCCTCGCTGGCGTCGCGCTCGACCCCCAGGAGTGCGTAATAGTCCCCCGCTCGCCGACGGCTCATTGCAGCAGCTCCTGCACGAGGCGACTCGTGTGGTCCACCAGCGCCACGATCTTGTCGTAGGGCATGCGGGTCGGTCCGAGCACGCCGATCACACCGGACAGCGGTCCCGAACGGTACGACGACGTCACCAGCGTGAACGCCGCCAGCTTCGGGTCGACGTGCTCGCTCCCGATCGTGATCGTCAGCCCCGGCGACGTGCGCTGGGCCAGGGCCTCGCGCAGCAGATCGCGTCGCTCGGTCACCTCGAGCAGACCCTGCAGCCGTTCGGCGGAGGCGAACTCGGGCTGGCCGGCGAGGAGCTGCGCCGACGACAACAGTACGCCGCCGGAGAACGGGCCCGTGGTCCCGGCCGCCGACACGTCGAACAGCTCATCGGCTTCCTGCACGAAGATGTTCAGCAGCTCGCTCGATTCCGGACTCGGCGTCGCATCGCGCAGCCGGGCCGGCAGCGTCGCGCGGATCTCCTTCAGGGTGAGGCCGGCGAGGCGCTCGTGCAACACCACGGCCACCTGCACCACCGCTTCCGCCGCCATGTGCGACGGCACCTCCACGAAGATCGTGCGGACCGCGCCGCTCTTGAGGGTCATCACGAGCAGCAGGCGCTCGCTCGACACCGCGAGCAGCTCCAGGCGCTCGAGCACCGCCTCGTCGAGTGAGGGGCCGGCCGCCATGCCGAGCTCCTGGGTGAGCACGCTGAGCACCTGCGCAGCCCGCGCCAGGATCTGGTCCACCGCGTTGCGCGGCCCGGCCAGCTCCTCGCGAATCTGGTGCGCCTCGTCCAGCGTGACGGCCGGAAGGCGCATCAGCGCATCCACGTACATGCGGTAGGCGAGGTCGGTCGGAATGCGGCCGGCGGAGGTGTGGGGATGATAGAGAAACCCCTTCTCCTCCAGGTCACTCATCGTATTGCGGATCGTGGCGGCCGAGAGGCCGAGCCCGAACCGCTTGGCAATGGTCCGGCTGGCCGCCGGCTCGGCGGTCTGAACGTACGTCTCGATCACGGCGCCCAGGACGAGGCGCTCGCGCTCGTTTAGCTGTGCTGTAGCCAAAGTGCTTCCAACCCCTTTCGGGAAAACAAATTACGAAATTGTGACCGACCCGGTCAAGGCATGCACGAGCGTATCGAGGCGAAGCCAGCCTTCGGACGTGCAACGCAGGCGACCCTCCGTCTCGACCAGCCAGCCACGGGCGAGCAGCGGCTCAAGAAGTTGGGCAGGTTGTGGAGGACAGTGGAGGATGGTGGAGGGTAGGCCATCAACTGTCCTCAACCCCAGATACAGTCGCTCGAGTTCGCGTTGCTCGTCGGTGAGAGTCTCCTCCGATTCCACCGGAGAGCCGCCGTCCGCCAGCACGCGGCGGTACGCCTCCCAGGGCGCGAGGTTCCAGCGACGCGTGCGACCATCGAAGGAATGCGCGGCGGGCCCCAGGCCGAGATACGGCCGGCCGCTCCAGTAGGCGCTATTGTGCCGCGAGCGGCGGCCTTCGCGCGCCGCGTTGGAGACCTCGTAGAACACGTACCCGGCTTCCGCCAGCCGCTCGTGCGCCAGCAGATACTCCTCGGCGTAGCGCTCGTCGTCGGGTGGAGCGGTGGCGCCGCGCGACACCCAGCGCGCCAGCGGCGTACGCGGCTCGACGGTGAGACCGTAGAGGGAGAGGTGGGCGGGCTCGAGCGCCAGCGCTCGGTCGAGATCGCCGCGCCAGTCGCGCTCGAGCTCGGGCGGCAGAGCGAAGATCAGGTCGAGCGAGATGTTGTCGATGCCGCCGCGGCGCAGCGTCTCAACGGCCGCGGGCACGCGGGCGGCGGCGTGGGAGCGGTGCATCCAGCGCAGCACGCGATCGTCGAACGACTGGGCGCCGAGGGATACACGATTGACGCCGGCTGCCCGCCATACGCGGACCGCGTCGGGTGTGACGTCTTCGGGGTTGGCTTCCAGCGTCACCTCGACGGCAGTTGCGGCGGGCGCCTGGTCGAAGATGCATTGCAGCAGCGAGGCGACCGCTTGCGACGGGAGCAGCGATGGGGTGCCACCACCGAAATACACCGTCTCAAGAGGCCCGATCTCACCCTGCTGCTCGAACTCCGACCGGATCGCCGCGAGGTACTCCTCCGCCGGAATCCGGCGACGCACCGCGATGGAAAAGTCGCAGTAGGAGCAGCGACGGGCGCAAAACGGAATGTGAAGATAGAGGTGGTGCACGAGGGAAACATAGCCGATTGCGGATTGGGGATTGTGGATTGTCAGTGCAGGTTCGTGCCGCCTCCAATCCGCAATCCACCATCATCAATCCGCAATTCGAAGATCATCCCCGGCCGCTGCGCCACGAGACCGCGCAGCTCGAGCTCGGTGAGCGCGGCCAGCACATCGCCGGAA
>DATDED010000473.1:0-3603 GCA_036523455.1 Gemmatimonadales bacterium | reverse complement strand
CGGCTGGTAACCCCGCTCGGCTACCTCCAGACGCTGGCTGCCATCCGGGAGGCGTCTGTGGTCGTCACCGACTCAGGTGGCGTGCAACGCGAAGCGTACTGGCTGGGGACGCCATGCGTCACAGTGCGTGAGGAGACGGAGTGGGTGGAGACGATCGCGTGCGGCGCCAACACCCTGGTGCCCCCGGCTCGGGCCGCAGCCGATCTGGCGGGCGTCGTCGAGCGTGTCGGCCGCGCCCCGCGCCAGGTGCTCCCGGCGGACCGGACTGCCTACGGGACTGGAGACGCAGGACTGCGGATCGCCCAGGCGGTCAGGTGCCTCCTTTGAACTCCCTTCACATGAATTTCCTTCACACTGTCTTCCAGCGTCCTTCATGAAGCCCAGCGCTACGTTTCCAGACCTTTCCTGGAGGGGTCATGCGTACTGCTTTGAGGTTGGCACTCGCCGGTCTGGCGATCCCGATGGCCGCTCGCGCCGGTGGAGCCCCGGCGTGGGCCGAGCGCTACATGGCCGACTACTCCGCGCGTGCGGCGGGGTCGGTCAGTGGAGCCATCCCGAGTTTCTCGCGCCAGACCGGGCTGGCCTGCAACGTCTGTCACATCGCATTCCCTCAGCTCAGCGCGTTCGGGCGTCTCTTCAAGCTGAACGGTTATACGCTGACCGGCCTGCAGACGGTCAATACCGGGGAGACGAGTCCCTCGCTCAAGATCAGCCTGATCCCTCCGGTCTCGGCGATGGCCGTGACGTCGTTCACGCAAACCTCCAAGGCGCAACCGGGCACGCAGAACGGCAACGTGGAGTTCCCGCAGGAGCTGAGCGTCTTCCTGGGTGAGGAAATCACGCCGCGCATGGGCACGTTCATCCAGGTCACCTACGAAGCCGCGGAAGGCGCGCTCGCGCTCGACAACGTGGACGTGCGCTACGCGAACCATGCGGCGGTAGGGAAGCACGACATGATCTTCGGCTTTACGCTCAACAACAACCCGACGGTCCAGGACGTGTGGAACAGCACGCCGGCCTGGGGCTTCCCGTTCGCCTCCTCGTCGGTCGCTCCCACGCCGGCCGCGGCGACGCTGATCGACGGCGGGCTCGGCCAGTCGGTCGCTGGACTCGGGGCCTATACGTTCTGGAACAACCTGCTCTACGGGGAATTCAGCGTCTACCGCTCCGCCCAGCAGGGCGGCCCCCACCCACCGGACGCCAGCTCCGAGGGCATCGTGAAGGGCTTCACGCCGTACTGGCGCGTTGCGCTCTCACACGATTTCAGCGGGAACTACCTCGAACTGGGAACGTTCGGAATGTCGTCCCGGCTATACCCGGTCGGCGTCACCGGCCCGACCGACCGGTTCACGGACGTCGCGCTGGACGCGCAGTTCGAGCGGCGCTTAGGCAGCGGGAACCTGTTCGCCCACGCGGCGTGGATCAACGAGAGCCAGCACCTGGATGCGACGTTTGCCGGCGGGGGCTCGAGTAACCCGACCAACAAGTTGCACACGTTCCGCGTCGATGCGACGGCGCTCACGGCCACGCGTTTCGGTGGCTCGCTGGGGTTTTTCAACACCAGCGGCGACGCCGATGCCTTGCTGTACGGCGGGAGTGCGACCGGGAGCCCGAACAGCAGCGGCATCATCGCCGAGGCCCAGTACATGCCGTGGCTCAACACGCGGTTCGAGGCGCAGTACGTCGCGTACAGCAAGTTCGACGGGGCGAGCACCAACTACGACGGCAGCGGCCGGAACGCCTCGGACAACAACACGCTGTACCTGATGGTGTGGCTGGTGTTCTAGCCAGGCAGCTTCACGGTCATCCGGGGGCGGGTCACAATTGATCTGTAATTGACGGGCCCGGAATATGCCTTATCGTAAACCGGACCGGGCCCGCCCCCATGACCTCTTTGCCGCTTCCACCCGCGCATCGTTTCCTGATGCCGATCCTCGCCGCCGCGGGCGTCGCCTGCGCTAGGAGCGGCACCGAGCCGAATCTCGTCGACATCAGCGGTCACTGGACCTTCGTCGAGCAATTCAGCGACATCATCCACCAGGTGAGCTGCGCCGACACGGGCACTTACGAGATCTTCCAGTCCGCGAATGGATTCACGGGAGCGTACGCGCAGCGCGGCGCGTGCCATGGCCCGGGCATCAACGCGGATAACGCCGATTCCGGCACCGTGAGCGAGGGGCGCGTCCTGGGGCGCACGATCAAGTTCAAGGCCCCCAACTGTGCCTACGATGGGCAGACGCCGCTGGACCGCAGCGACCGGCTCGACGGCCACGTGATCTGCACCATCGGCGATGCCACCCTCACGTACAACTTCTCGGGGTCCTGGTCGGCGGTGCGCTGAGCATGAGGACTCGATGACCGTACGTCGCGTGCTGCTGGCTCTGCTCCTCGTCGCCGTCTTCGCGGCGACGGGATTCGCGCACGATATGTTCCTCAAGCTCGAGAGCTACTTCCTCGCTCCCGAGTCCGCCGTGACCGTGCCGCTGCTCAACGGCACGTTCGACACGAGCGAGAACGCCATCGCCCGTCCCCGCTTCGCCGACATCGCCATGGTCGGGCCGGCGGGCCGCGTCACGTTCGACACCACGGTGGTGACCGGCAGGAACGACAGCACCTTCCTCGGACTCCGGACCGGTGCCGCCGGCACCTACGTGATCGGCGTCTCGACCCGGCCCAACATCATCGCGATGACGGGCGAGCAGTTCCACGAGTACCTGCAGGAAGAGGGTCTGGACCACGTCATCGCGGCGCGCCGTCGCGCCGGCACCGCACAGGACTCCGTCCGCGAGCGCTACGCCAAACACGTGAAGGCGATCGTGCAGGTCGGCGAGAGGCGCACCAGGACGTTCGCGACTCCGTTGGGGTACGCCGCCGAGCTTGTGCCGCTCGACAACCCCTACGCCTGGAAGCGCGGCGGCAGGCTCCACTTCCGAGCCGTGGTGGACGGCGCACCGGTCTCTGGCCAGACCGTAATCAGCGGCGGGCGCTCGGCGGCCGACACCGCAATTCCGCGCCGCGCGCTGCGGACGGATGCCGGCGGGATCGTCACACTCGTCCCTTCGGGCCCCGGTCTCTGGTACCTCACCTTCATCCATATCGGGACCGTCAGCGCGCCCGACCGCAACTACCAGTCGGAGTGGGCCACGATCACATTCCAGCTTCGCTAGATCCGGCGCGGGCGCTCGTCGCGCTGCAACGGCGCGTCGTGGGCTGCGTGCGCTGCCCGCGCCTCGTCGTGTATCGGCGTCGCGTGGCTCACCACAAGCGCCGGGCGTTCGCGGATCAGACCTACTGGGGACGGCCGGTGCCGGCCTGGGGCGATCCGGCCGCCCGTCTCGTGATCGTGGGACTGGCGCCGGCGGCACACGGCGCCAACCGCACCGGCCGCATGTTCACGGGCGATTCGAGCGGCGATTGGCTGTACGCAGCGCTGCACCGCTTCGGGTTCGCGAGCCGGCCGACGGCGCTCGCCCGGGACGACGGGCTGCGGTTGCGCGACTGCTGGATCACCGCCTCGGCCCGGTGCGCGCCTCCCGGGAACAAACCGCTCCCGGCCGAGCTGGCGCGCTGCCGCCCCTACCTGTCGGAAGAGCTGGCGCTGCT
>DATDED010000472.1:0-2203 GCA_036523455.1 Gemmatimonadales bacterium | reverse complement strand
CTTCCGGATGATCGCGCGCGAGGCGGGACGGCAGGGCCTCGCCGTCCACCTGCACGTCCTCGAGACGTTCGGAGGTTTCTACGGCGCGCGCGGCGCGACCCCCGGATTGCTGGAACCAGTGTTCAACGACTCGACGCTCCGGGGAACGAACTTCGTGATGATCCACGGCGGCTGGCCCGAGACCGGCGAGACCGAAGCGATGCTCGGGAAGCCGAACGTCTACGCCGACATCTCGATGATGGACCTGATCCTCGAGCCGGCGGAGCTGGCGGAGGTGCTGCGGCACTGGCTGGCGCGCTGGCCCGACAAGGTGCTCTTCGGCACCGATGCGTTCGACGGCGGCCCCGCGCAGCCGTGGGAGGAGGGCGCGGTCGTCGCCTCGACGACCGCGCGGCGCGCGCTGGGGATAGCGCTCACCGCCATGATGCGCGACGGCGACATCGACGCGACACGCGCCCGCTCGCTCGCGCGCAAGGTGCTGCGCGACAACGCCGCCGCCCTGTATCATCTGGGGCCTTGACTTTCGCGGGTGTCGTGGAGATACTTCATCCCGAGCGTAACGCCGCGGCATGGTGCCGTCGGCTTAGGACCAGTGACCGATCGGAGGACCCTGGGCATCGCCTGAGGTCCTCTTTCTGTTTCTGGAGATCCGCTCAGTACTTTTTGTAGGAGTCATCAACAGATGGCACGCATCAACGGTATCGTGAAGTGGTTCAACGACGCGAAGGGGTTCGGTTTCATCACGCCTGAGAACGGCGAGAAGGACTGCTTCGTGCACCACACCGCCATTCAGGCGGAAGGGTTCAAGTCGCTCGCTGAAGGCGAGCGCGTCGAGTTCGAAGTCGTCCAGGGCCAGAAGGGCCCGGCGGCGCAGAACGTCGTCAAGTTGTAACCACGACGATACCACAGTAGAGACGGCGCCCGCTCGCAAGAGCGGGCGCTGTGTGTTTCACCCCTGCCCTACTCGAGCAGGTCCCGCACCTCTGCCGCCGCCTCGAGCCTCCGATCGACGTGGTCCCCGATCTCCCGCGCGCGCTCGAGCGCGAGGGTGAGATCCGGCATGGTCCCGGTGCCCGCCTGGAGCCGGAGCAGCGCGAGCCGCAGACGTTCGAGCGCCGCCACGGTCTCCGTCAGGTTCGCCCCCGTATCGCCGCGCGCCCGCAGCTCCTGCGCCGCCGCCTCGAGCCGTCCCAGCACTCGTGGAACATCCGGCGCCCGGCGCCGCTCGGCATCGGGGAGGGCATCGTACGCGGCAACCGCCGAGCGCTCCAGCACCAGCTCGGTACGCTCGACCGAAGGCAGCGCCGCGTGTGCGGGCGCCTTGAGGCGGATCCCGGCGAGCCGGAAGAACAAGCGCCCCGCTCGCCCGGCCCACAGTCTGTACCACAGCGTATTCAGCCGGCGCAGCAGGCGTCGCTGCTTCAACACATCGGCCTCCTCCGCCTGCATCTGGGCCTCGGCGAGCAGCGCAGCGCGGATATCGTTGAACGCGTAGCCGTCACGCAGCAGCCGGCGCGCCACCACGACCAGCTGGAAGAGGAGGATGAATCCGATCAGTCCCGGACCCCCGAACGACACACTGACGCCGCCCCGGCCCGCGGTGACTGACTGGCCCGCCAGGGCCAACGCCAGCAGCACCATCGTGGAAACCTGCGCGTTGCGGATGAAGGCGCGCACCAGCGGAGGGGCGCGAAACTCCCGCCCCCGCGCCTCCCCCACCACCCGCGCCACTTCGTCCCCCGTCTGCAACCGGTCGGCGGGAGCTTTCTGGAGGCAGCGATCGATCACCGCGGCGAGCTTGGCCGGGACCTCGGGCCGGATCACCTCGACAAGCGGCGCGGGCGTGGAGACCTGCTGCGCGAGAATCGCGGGCAGATTGGATCCCTCGAACGGCGCGCGCCCCGTGAGCGCAAAGAAGAAGGTCGCGCCCAGGGAATACAGGTCGCTGCGTGCGTCGACGGGCTCCCCGCACGCCTGCTCCGGGCTCATGTAGCGGGCCGTGCCGATGACCGGACCGCTGCCGCTCCCGCCATCGCCGGCGCCCAGCGCGATGCCGAAGTCGGCGACGAGCGCACGATCGGTGGCGCGCTCGATCATGATGTTGTCCGGCTTCACGTCCCGATGGATCACGCCGCGCTGATGTGCGTAGGCGAGCGCCCAGGCCACCTCCTGCAGCAGCTTCATCGCCAGGCGGGGCGTGAGC
>DATDED010000471.1:0-5092 GCA_036523455.1 Gemmatimonadales bacterium | reverse complement strand
GCCCGTCTTCGACTTGTTCCCGAGGTCGTACCACGATTCGATCCCCGGCAGCACCGCCTTGAAGCCGTTGCGCTGCAGCCGCTGGAGATGGGCCTCCGACAAGAGCGACAAGCTGCTCTCGGCCACGAAATCGATGCTGTCGGGCGGCGCGGCGGACTCGATGGCGTCCATGACCTCGTCGAACCGGACGCCGAAGTTCGGATCGTGCCAGCCGACGCGCGGCCGCTTCTGCTGTTTCAGCAGGAACCGCAGGTCGTCGGCGATCTCGCCGAAATCGAAGGGCTGATACGCCACCACGCTGTCGATACAGAAGCTGCAGGTATACGGGCAGCCAAGACTGGCGAGCATCGGCACGAGCTTCAGGATCGGCGCCTTGTCGAGCGTCGGCTTGATGAACTTCCAGCGCTCACGCACCCCCGGCAGGCTGGCAGGCTGGCGCGGCGCCGCCAGCCGCAACCCCTCCGGGCGGTGCGCCTGGCAATCTCGCAGCACCTCGCGGATGACGCCCTGGTCGGTGAAGCCGAGCACGTAGTCGAAGTACTTCTGGGCGTCCTCGGGATAGCAGCGGGCGTGCGGCCCGCCGAGCACGGTGACGGCCCCGCGCGAGCGGAACAGGTTACTCAGGGAATACGCGAGGAGAGCGGCCTGGCTGAACGCCCCGATGAAGACCAGATCGACGTCGTGGGGCAGCTCGTCTACGAGGTTCTCGAGCCCGGTGTAGCACACCAGCGTGACATCGTGTCCCTCCGCCTCGCACCAGGTCCCCACCACCTGGGGCATGATGCTGGCGAGGTTGGCGTGCATGAGTCGCGCGTACAGCGCGCGGGTGGGTCCCCGGGTGACGAGGTCGATAATGCCGATGCGGAGCTTGCGCACGGGCTCGCTTGTGGAAGGAGGTACAGCAAAGGTGCCCCCGCAGGCACGTCCGCGCTAGTCCACTCGGCGGATGGGTCCGGGACCGGGGTCAGGCGCGGAGCGCCTGGATCACCGGCAGTCTGGCCGCGCGCAGGGCCGGGAAGAAGCCGCCCAGCACACCCATCACGACGGCGAATCCCATGCCCACGGCGAGCAGCAACGGGGTGACGCGGAAACTGAACGCGATCTCGCTGAAGCTCGCCCAGTTCGTCGTGCTCGTGACGATGCCGTTGATCGGCAGCGACAGGAGACACCCGATGAGGCCGCCGACGGCGGCAATGATCGCGGATTCGACGAGGAAGCTCGCGAGGATGCTCACCGGGCGGTACCCCAGCGTCAACAGCACGGCAATCTCGGGGGCGCGGGAGGCGACCGAGGCATACATCGTGTTCACCGCACCGAAGATCGCGCCGACCGCCATGATGCTGGTGATGACCATCGCGAGGATCCGCAGGATGCGGCTGAGCAGCTGGGATTGCTGCATGTAGAAATCGGATTCGCGGTGCGCGTCCACCGTGATGCGCTGGTCGCCTTCGAGGGCGCGCTTGGCGTCCTCGTATCCGGCGGCATCGCGCAGCCGGAACGTGATCGACTGGAACACCTCGCCACGGAACACGGGCATGAACTGCTCGTTCTCGCCCCAGATCTCGGACTCGAACGCCGAGCCCCCCGCGCTGAAGTGGCACACGACCGCCCAGTCGCGTCCGGCGAAGTGCAGCAGGTCGCCGATCCCGGTGTGGAGGAACCGCCCCACGATGCGCCGACCGACGCAGATCTCGGCGCGCCCCGATTGGGGCCGCTGGCCTTCGACGATCTGCACGTTGGTCCGGACCACCCACGCCTGGTCGCTCACCCCGCGCGCCACGACGTTGCCCACCGCCGTCGTGTCCGTGGGCCGGGGCAGCGGCACCAACACGTACACCTCGGGGCTCACCAGCGGCCGCCCGTCCAGCCCGGTGGCCACGTGGGGAGACGACGCGATGATGCTCGCCGTTTCGCGCGACAGGCCGCTCGCCAGCTCGGAATCGGCGCCGCGCCGCAGCACCAGCACGTTGCCGCCCGAGCCCGTCCGCACCAGCGCCGCCCGGAAGCCGCTCGCCAGCGCCAGCGTGCCGATGAACACCGCGACCACCAGGCCGATGCCCAGCGCGGTCAACGCCGTCGAGACCCGGCGCTGCAGTACGCTGCGAACGTTGTAGATGAGCGGGATGCTCATTCGACGTGCCGCAGGGCTTGAATGACCGGCAGGCGGGCCGCGCGCACGGCGGGGACGAGTCCGCTGGCGAGCATCAGGAGCAATGCCACGCCTGCGCCCAGGAGGAGCGTGCTCTTCGTGACGTCGAACCCGGGCAGGAACCCGGCGGCGTTGAAGTTGGTGGCGCGGTACAGCAGCTTCGCGCCACCCAGGCCGATGAGGGCTCCCGTGAGGGTCACGACTCCCGCCTCGAGCAGCACCAGCCCGAACAGCGTGCGGTCCGGGTAGCCGATCGTCTTCAGCACCGCGATCTCGCCGGTCCGCTCGCGCGCGCTCATCATCATGGCATTCGCGGTCACGAGCAGGATGGCGAACACCACCGCGATGCCGATCGTCCCCATGAGCAACCGCACGTTGCCCCACATCGTGGCGAAGCTGGCATTGAACGCCTTCTCGGTCCCGGTCTTGGTGGGGGAGCTGGAGTTGCGGAACTGGTCGTCGATGGTCTTCCCGATCTGCGCGGCGTGGTTGGGGTCGTTGATCCGCACGACGTACCATCCGGCGATCCCCGCGCGCCCGATCCGCTCGTCGAAGTAATCGTGGTGGAACAGGAGCATATCGTCGTTGATCGAGCGGTCCGAGGGCGTGTACACGCCGCGGATGGTGAACGTCCAGTCACCGGGGAAGATCGTCCCCTGGAGCGTGACGTTCTGGCCCAGGTGCCAGCCGAACACATTGAGCAGCCCCCGGCCGACGAGCGCCGAGGAGCGATCCTGGAGAAAGGCCGCGCGCTGCTCGGGCGGCAGCTGGATCTCCGGATACAGGTCGAGATAGGATTCGACATCCACCGCGAAGTTGGCGAAGAATCGCTTGCCGTCGCCGTACCGCCCGCCGAACCAGTTGGCCCAGCTCACCCCCTCCACCCCCGGGACGGCGCTCAGCCGGTTCCCGTACGCGAGCGGCAAGGGGAAGACGATCCCGGTGGCGTTGGTGACCACGAGGCGGCGCGCGCTGCCGAACTGCGCCGCCGCGGCCAGCGTGGTGACAACGGTGCGCAGCGAGGCGAACAGGAACAGCGCCAGGGCGACGCTGGCGATGGTGAGCACCGTGCGCAGCTTGTGGCGGCCGAGATTCGCCAGCACCAGCGGGACGTACTTCATCGCGCCGCTCCCGCCATCTCGATCAGCTGCCCCTTCTCGAGGTGCAGCACGGTCTTGGCCCGCTCCGCCGCGTGGGCATCATGCGTGACGACGACGATGGTCTTCTTGAACTCGTCGTTGAGCCGCCCCAGCAGGGCGAGCACCTCCTGCGAGCTCTTCGCGTCGAGCTGCCCGGTGGGCTCGTCCAGCAGGATCAGGGTGGGATCCGCCACGATGGCGCGCGCGATCGCGACGCGCTGCTCCTGGCCGCCCGACAGCTGCCGGGGATAGTGGTCCAGCCGGTCGTCCAGGCCCACGACGCCGAGCGCGACGCGCACCCGCTCATCGCGCTGTTTGCGCGAGAGTCGGGTGAGCAGGAGCGGCAGCTCGACGTTCTGATACGCGGTGAGCACCGGCAGCAGGTTGAACGACTGGAATACGAAACCGATGTGCCGAGCGCGCCACGTGGCCAGCTGTGCCGCGGTCATCGCGCTGACCTGAGCGCCGGCTACGCGCACCGTTCCGCTGGTGGGACGGTCGAGCCCGGCGAGCAGGTTCAACAGCGTGGACTTGCCGGAGCCCGACGGTCCCATCAGGGCGGTGAAGCTCCCTTCGGGGATGTCGAGCGTCAGCCCCGTGAACACGTCGATGCGCTGCGCGTCGCGCTGGAAGGATTTGTGGACGTCGCGGATTTCGGCCAGGGCCATGGAGAAGTCCCGTGTCAGGGTGTCGCCGTCTTGACGCGCATGCCGGGTCGGGGAGTTTCAACGCCGCCCGAAAGGAGGAGTTCCCCACCGGCCAGGCCACTTCGGATCTCGCGAAAGCCACCACTTACGGGTCCGGCCTGCACGGCGCGCCGCTCGAGCCGGCCTTGCCGCACCAGCCAGACCACGCTCTCGCCGTTCTCGTCCCGCACGGCGGCGGCGGGAACGCGGATCCGGGGAGGAGCCGCGGCCCCGGCGACGGGCGCGTGGGCCGTGTCGGGCTCGAGAAAATCGACCCGCGCGCCCATTTCCGGAAGGATGCGGGGATCGCGGTCGGTGATGCTCACCTTCACCTGTACCGTCGCCCGCTGGCGATCGGCCGTCGGCACCACCTGGCGCACCGCGCCCCGGAAGCCGGTATCGGGATAGGCGTCGAGCGTGATCCGCGCCGGTTGGCGCCCGAGGATCCGCGCGATGTAGGCCTCGTTCACGTCCACCTCGACCTCCAGCGTGGTGAGATCGGCCATGGTCACCACGGCGCCGCGCGTCAGCCCGCCCCCAACCGACGGCGCCACGACCTCCCCCACCTCGGCATCCTTGCGCAGCACGGTCCCGGTGAAGGGCGCGCGAATCACGGTGTTGTCGAGATTCGCCTGCGCGAACCGCAACCCGGCGAGGGCCGCCTCGACCCGCGCCGCGGTGGCCTGCGCCCGCGCTGTGCTCTGCGCCGCGCGGCTCTCGGCCTGGTCGACTTCCTGTTGCGCCACGAGCTCCCGGTTCTGCGCATGGATGGTGCGGAGCCGCTGGGCCTCCCGCTCCATCTGGTCGCGGTCCGCCGTGCTCTCGATCGAATCGGCTCGCGCCGCGGCAACCGCCGCCTGCGCCTGGGCCACGGCCGCCCGATAATCCGCGTTTTCGAGCCGGGCGATAATGTCGCCCTTGCGTACGAACGACCCTTCGCTGACGCCCAGGTAGGCGAGCCGCCCCGCGACCTTGGAGGAGACCGAGGCGCGCGTGCGGGCGACCACGTAGCCGTTCGCCGTCACGCTGGCATTCCCCGCGGCGCCGCCGCCACCGCTCGTGGCCGTCGCTACCACCACCTGCACCGGAACCGCCCCGCCGCGCCGGGCGAGCAGCAC
>DATDED010000470.1:0-6107 GCA_036523455.1 Gemmatimonadales bacterium | reverse complement strand
CTGCCGCGGATCACCATCCCGGTGCTGATGCTGAACGGGCGCTACGATCACTTCTTCCCGGTGCAGACCTCACAGGACCCGATGTTCCGGCTCCTGGGCACGCCCCCGGCCCGGAAGCGTCACGTGCTGTACGACGGTGGGCATTTCGTGCCCCGCACCATCCTGTTCTCCGAGGTACTCGAGTGGCTCGACCACTACCTCGGTCCGGTGACCCACTGACGGGGTCAGAACAGCCCGACGAACTTCTCCGCCAGCTTCGGCCCTTCCCCCGACTCCTCGTGCTTGAAGAACACGAACGCCTCGGTCCACGGCTTCCCGAGATCCTTCACGGTGGCGGCCCACGTCTCGAGGTCCTTCTTCTTATAGCCCTCGTCGCGCAGCCGGAAATACCCGAAATCCGCGGTGGCGACGAGCGGCGTGTGCCCGGCCTCGGTGTCGGCGACGCACAGCGCCGCGTTGGCGCCACGCAACGCCTCGTAGGTGTCGTCGGCGAACCAGGACGCGTGCCGGAACTCGAACGCGCTGCGCAGATCCGCCGGGAAGAGGGTGAGAAAGTCCTTCAGGCGGGCCAGGTCCTGTTTGAAGTTCGGCGGGAGCTGGACGAGAACCGGACCGAGCTTCGCCCCCAGGGGGCGTATCGTCTCGGTGAAGTAGCGCAGCGGATCGTCCACGTCCCTCAGGCGGGCGATATGGGTGATGCGTTGCGGCGCCTTGAGCACGAAGGTGAACCCGTCCGGGACCGCGGCACTCCACCCGGCCACGGTCTTGGCGTTCGGCATCCGGTAGAAGGTGTAGTTGATCTCAACGGTCGAAAGCCGCCCGGCGTAGTAGGGGAGCATCTCCGGCGGCTTGATCTTCGCCGGATAGAAGGTCCCCTTCCACTCGGGGAAGTTGTAGCCGGACGTGCCGACGTGGAGGCGCATGAAACAAGTATATTGCCGAAACCACTCATTCGAGGTCCGTGCGATGCGCGCGTTGGCGTTGGCCGCCCTCAGTCTCCCCCTGGCCGTTTCCCTGGCTGCCCAGCAGCCCGCGGTGAGCGAGGATCCCAAGCCGCTCGAGGTCGGCGCGGTCGCGCCCGACTTCACGCTGCCGGGCTCCACGCGATTCGGGCTCCTCAAGGACCCCATCCACCTGAGCGACTTCAAGGGGAAGACGGTCGTGCTCGCCTTCTTCTTCAAGGCGCGAACGCGTGGGTGAACGATCCAAATGAACGCGTACCGTGATCAGTACGCGCAACTGTTCAAGGGTGGCAAGAACGTGGTGCTCATCGCGATCAGCGCCGACGTCGACACGGCGCAGCAGTCGTGGGCGCGGGACGCCGAGTTCCCGTTCCTGTTCGCGAGCGACACCGGCTCGGCGATTGGAAAGGCCTACGGGGCCTACCTGGGCAAGTACAAGCTCGACAACCGCACGCTGTTCATCGTCGGACCGGATGGGAGGATCGCCTGGCGGGCGACGCCGTTCCGGGAGATCGATCCGACGGCGTACACGGAGCTGAGCGCGGCGATCGACAGTGTGATGCCGAAGAACTGAAGCGGGGAACACCGGAGCAGGCGGCACGGAGCAGACTGCTCCGTGCTTCCTGCTCAGTCTATTGCACGACGCGGCGTACTGCGGCGTCAATGTCCTGTCCGTCCCCCGACCCCGTGTACGCCACCTTCCCGCTCGCATCCAGCACGACGACGTAGCTCGTGGATGGAGCCTGGAACGCGCGAACGGCATTGCCGTTCCGGTCCCACAGGAACCGGAACGGGATCGGGTGCCGAGCGAGGTGACGTTTCACGCTGGACTGACTCTGATTGACCGCCACCGCGATGGCGACGAATTCCACCTGACTGCCGTACCGGCTGTGGGCGGCCTCGAGTCTGGGGAGCAATGCCTCGCACAGCGGGCACCAGGTGGCCCAGAACTCGAGCAGCACAGGCTTCTTCCCCATCACCTGTCCGAGGTCCACGGGACGACCGTCGAGGTCTTCGATGGTCACCGCCGGGGGCTTCGCGCCCAGCGCGATCCCCAGGTCGGCCTCATCCTGTGCCAGCGCAGGCCCGGGTACGCCCAGACTCCCCGCGAGCACTGCGAATACCACGCACCACGCACCACGCACCGATTTCACAGCGTCTTCCCCAGCTGAATGAAGTAGTACTCGGCCACCAGTAGTAGAACCACGGCCGCCGCCCTTTGGGTCCATACCATCCAGGGACCGGACTTGGGCAGAGCGGCGAGTGTCCCCGAGGACAACCCCACCACCGCCAGGACGGCCGTCATGCCGAGAGAGAACACGAACAGATAGAAGAAGCCCAGGATTCCGTTCCCGGTGCTCGCCACCCAAGTCAGGACGGCGCCGAACGCGGGGGCTCCGCAGGGCGCCGCCACGATCCCGGACGTGGCACCGAGCAGGAACACCGCCGGATAGGAGCCACCCCCCAGTCCGCCCGCCCATGCCGCGAGCCGCTGGGGCACCCGAATCGGAATGACGTCGAGCATCGCCAGGGCGAACACGATGAGCAGGTTGCCGACCGCGAAGCGAACCCACGGGTTGGACGACACGGTGCCGAACAGCGTCCCCGTGAGCCCGGCCAGCAGGCCCAGCACAGAGTAGAACAGCGCCAGTCCCAGGATGTAGGTCAGCGTCAGCCCCACCACCCGCGATCGCGGAGCGTCGCTGCGTGCCGTGCCGCCGAGCAGGCCGATCGTGATCGGGATCATCGGCCAGATGCAGGGAGACAGACTGGTGACGAGACCGGCCGCGAACAGGAGCCCGACGGCAGCGAGGGGGTGGTGCTGCAGCGAGTCGGAGAGCCCCGAGAGCGCGAGCAATGCAAACGGCATCGGGACAATCTACATTCCCACCGTCCGAGATCGGGGGGAGCGACCGTGAGCAGACGAGACCCTGACGACAAGCCGCGCTGTGCCTGGCTGGGCGCCAACCCGGCGATGCTCGCCTATCACGATCGAGAGTGGGGCGTGCCGGTGCGCAGCGACAAGCCGCTCTTCGCCAAGCTGATCCTGGACGGATTCCAGGCGGGGCTCTCCTGGGCGATCATCCTGCGCAAGCGCGCCGCCTTCCTCGAGGCGTTCGACCGTTTCGACCCCGAGCGGATGGCGCGCTATACGGCGGTACGCCGGCGACGCCTGCTGGCCGACCCAGGGATCGTACGCAACCGCCAGAAGATCGATGCCGCGATCGGCAACGCACGAGCCTTCCTCGAGATGCGCGAGGCCGGCCAGCGGTTCGGGCCGTTCCTGTGGAGCTTCGTGAACGGGGAGCCGAAGCAGAACCGCTGGCGCTCGATGCGGCAGATCCCGGCCACGAGCCCGGAGTCGGAACGGATGAGCAAGGCGCTGGGGGAACGAGGATTCCGGTTCGTAGGTCCCACGATCTGCTACGCGTTCATGCAGGCGGTGGGGATGGTGAACGACCACATCGTGACCTGCTACCGTCACGCGGAGCTGCGCCGCTAGGCGCCGAACCCCATTTCCTCGAGGAACAGGCTCCCCCGCCCCGGTTTGCCGAAGCGGGTTTCGGCCCGGGTGAGCACCAGCCGGTCGATCGCGCGCGTCATCCCCACGTACAGCACGCGCCGGGCTTCCTCGATATCCCGCGTCGCTTCACGATCGAGCTCGCGGCCGCCCGGCAGCTGCTCGTCCTCCACGCCGACGATGTAAACCCGCGAGAACTCGAGTCCCTTGGTCGAGTGCAGCGTCAGCAGGTTCACGCGGTCGGGGTCCACGTCGATGCCGTCGGAGGTGGAGAGCGCCACCCGCTCGAGCAGGCGACGGATGCCCGCCGTCAGCGTGTCCGCCGCGCTGGCCTCCACCAACGCCTCCAGCCGGGCGACCGCCGACGGATACCGCTCCGCGGCCGAGCGCTCGGCCCGCAGACGCTCGAGCAGCCGCAGCCCGCCCAGCCGCTCGATCAGGACTTCCCGGGTCGGCGCGGCGTCGCGACCGTCGCGCTCCCGCTCGTAATCGTCGAGGCAGCTCGAGTAGCGGCCCAGGGCGTACACGTAGGCAACGTCGGCCAGGGCACGGCGCTCCGGATCCGCCCTCGGGTCATCGGCCAGCGCGAGGGAGAGCCCGAGCTGGTCGAGCAGGTTGACCAGCGCCGTGGTCCGGGCTCGCCGCTGTTTCTCGCGCCACAGGCCGGACAGTACCCCCGCCAGCGCCACGGCGTCGTCCTGGGCGTGGTGCGCCCGCTCGAGCGGCACGCCGAAGCGCTCGGCCAGCGCCTCGAGCTTCGCGCTCTGGTCGGAGAGCGCGCGCGCCAGCGGCAGTGTGTCGAAGAAGACGAGATCGGCGGCGCCGGTGAGGCGACGCAGCACCGGAACGTCGAACCGCTGCCCGTTGTGCGCCACCAGCACGCGGGTACCGATGAACGCCCGGAACCGGGGCCACACCTCCGCGAAGCGGGGCGCCGCGGCCAGATCGGCGTCGGTATAGCCGTGCACCTCGGTGGCCGAAGCGGGAACGGGACCATCGGGACGAACCAGTGAGTGAAACGTGTCGACCACCCGGCCCTGTTCCACCAGCGCCGCGCCGATCTCCACGATCTCGCAGGTCTGGACGTCGGTCCCCGTGGTCTCGAGATCGAAGGTGACGTAGGCGGGAAACGGCTCTCCTCCACCCGGCTCGCGCACATGGTCGAGCTGCAGCGCCTTGAACACCCGCACCACGAGCTCCCCGGGGTCGGCATCGTTCGGACGCAGCACCATGTCCCGCGCAGCCGGCTCGTCGTCCCCGCCAAGTACCCGGACCGCGTGCACGGCTTCCGAGCCGACGAGGAGTCCGCGGATTCCGATCTCCAACCCGCGCCAAGGAGCGATCCATACCGTCCCCCCCGATTCCCGGGCGGCGCGCAGCGCGCCCGCGAGCTCCTGAGCGCCGGGGTAGGCAGCGGGATCGACCAGCTCGCCCAGGTGCTCCTCGAGCGGGTTGCGGTACTTTCCCATGCGTTCGCCCAGCAGGTCGGTCACGAGCCCGCCCAGGCTGTCCTGCCCCTGGACCAGTGCGCGCAGGTTCTCGACCTGATAGACGAAGCGCCACAGCCAGCGGCCATCCTGGTCGCCGTGCGCGTCGCGCGCCACGCGCCGCACCGCGTCGAGGAACGGCTCGCCGCGCTGCGACGCCGTCCGCACGCGCTCGAGTAATGCATCGGGCAGCACGTGGGCGGCCAGCGCCTCCAGGGCCACCGGATCCTCCGGATCGGCGATCACCCGCAACGATGCCGTCACCTGGCCGATGACGGGGTCGTCGCTGATGGCGCGGCCCCGGGCCATGCGGCAGGGGACGCCCGCCTCGAGAAAGCGCCGCTCGAGCTCTCGCCCGATGTCGTGCCGCCGGTACAATACGGCGACCTCGCCCCACGCGAAGCCGTGGGCTGCGCGGTCGCGCGCGATATCGGCGAGGATCCACCCGGCCTCGGCCGACTCGTCGGGGAACCGCTGCACCTCCACGGCGAAGGGAGACTCGCGCAACGCCTCGAGACGCTTGTCGAACAGCCGGGGATTGCGCTCCACCAGGCGACGAGCCACGGCGAAGATGGCCCGCGCCGAGCGGCGGTTCTGGTCCAGCACGATCGGCTCGACCCCGTAGTCCGTGCGGAAGCGGCGGATCACTTCCGGGTCGGCACCCGTCCAGGAGAAGATCGACTGCTCGTCATCGCCCACGGCGAACAGGCTGTGGTGCGGCTCGGCCAGGCGGGTGACGATGCCGTACTGGACGGGGCTGAGATCCTGGAATTCGTCCACGAGCAGGTGATCCCAGCGGGCGGCCTGAGTGGCGGCCACCTCCGGCTGGCGCTCGAACAGGTCCGCGACGAGTACCAGGAGATCGTCGAAGTCGGCCATGTTCCGGTCGCGCAGCGCCGCGACGTAGCGGTCGAACACGGCGTCGACGTCCGGCTCGAGCCGGTAGTCCTGGAGCCGCTTGCGCGAGAACAGTCCCAGCATCCACGCGCGGCGCTTGCGGGGTCGCACGCCCAGCCGGCGCAACAGCGTCTGCTGGTAGTCCTCGTCGGCGATGCCGAATCCGCGGCGTAGACCCACCAGCTCGGCGTGCTCGCGCAGCATGCCGGCGCACAGCGAGTGCAGCGTGCCCCGGGTGAC
>DATDED010000469.1:0-1643 GCA_036523455.1 Gemmatimonadales bacterium | reverse complement strand
CCGAACGTGTTGCCGTCGCCCGTCTGGTGCGCCGGGAAGAGGTTCGTCTCGCTCCCGCCGCCGATACCTCCCATGCCGGCGATGATCGTACGAATGCCGTTTACCGGATCCGAGGTGCCGTCCGGCTTGATCGGGGCCAGGCGCTCGTAGAAGTGCCGGTGCCCGTTGAGGACGAGGTCGGCATGGGCTGCGTACAGGCGGTCCCAGTACGGCTTCATCGATGAGATGCTGACACCGCCCGACCCCGTACCGCCGGTCGATGAATACAACGGGTGGTGCCAGTAGGCGAGCGTGCACTGGTTCGGGTGGGCCGCGAGGTCGCTGGCGAGCCACAGATCCTGGGCCGAGCCGGTAGAGCGAGAGATGTTGCTGTTCAGCGCGATGATGTGCCAGGCCCCGAGATCATAGCTGTAGTAGCCCTTGCTCGGGTCCCCCGCGGCGGCGCCGAAGTACTTGTAATAGCCGGTGGCGCCCGAGGTGTTGTACTCGTGATTCCCGGGGGTGGGCTTGGTGCGCGCCTTGTGGCGGCCCCACGTCGCGTTGTAGCAGGCAAATTCCGCGTCGGTACCGTTGTTGTAGGCGTCGTCGCCGATGTTGTAGACCGTCCCCTCAGGGATCGCGTCGAGCAGCTTCGCCGTCGCCTCGTCACCGGTATTGCTGCAGCTCGAGATGTCGCCGGCACCCGTGAAGATCTGCGGCGGGTTGGCGGTCACGAGCCCGGTGGGTGTCGTATACAGGCCCTGCACCGAAGGCCGGGTGAGATTGTCGGTGTCGTTGCACGCGACGAAGGTGATGGCGAGGGTCAATAAGGCCGCCTGGCGGAGCAGGCGGTGGTGAACCGGGCGCATCGGCAGTCTTCTCCTGAGGGTGCGCCTGGCTAACCGCAATAATCGGGCCAACTTGTGCTAGAAGCCTGACACCTGGGACGATTCGCCGGTATTGTTGCGCACCTGCCACACGTATTGTGGGTCACTGCGGCGTCAGCGTGACAACGCCTTCGACCTGAGCTCCAGCGCCACGACCCCACCGCTCTTGCTGGTCCAACTGGCGCTGACAGTGGGCTGATTCGCCGCCCACTCGGCGAACAGGTCTCCGGTGGTCCCCTCACCACTCGGCTGCTGGTCGATCGTCGTGAACCCGGCGCCGGCGCTGACGACCGCCGTCGCGCTCGCCACGCCGAACGCCCCGTAGCCGACGTTGTTCGCGTCGCCCAACGGGGCCAACAGCGCCGTCAGCCCGTTGACCGCATTGCCCCAGGTCTGGCCGGCCTGCACGGTCGCACCGGCGCCGTTGACTCCGCCATCGTCCACGCCGCCCCATTGCGACACGATCCACTGGCAGTTGGAAACGGTGACGCTCGAAGTGATGGTGATCGGCCCGCTGCCGGGGGCGGCGCTCATCGCCCGATAGACCGTGAGCCGATCGAGCGGCGTGGCGCCGTTGAACGCCACGCTGGCGACGATGTCCCAGCTCGTCATCCCACCACCGGTGAGCGTCGGGCTGGGCGCGGCCGCGGACGCCTGGTGGGTCAGCACGGCCACGAGGACAAGCGTGTGCGCGGCTGGTGCGATGGCCCCGGTCGTGTAGACACGCAGGTTGTTCGGATCGTGCCCTGCGGTGAGCAGTGCGTGCGTGATCGAACC
>DATDED010000468.1:0-6442 GCA_036523455.1 Gemmatimonadales bacterium | reverse complement strand
CGGACACGGGCGGCGGGTCGGCGACGGCGCGCGCGGTGTCGTCCGGCGCGGTATCCGTCGGGGCCGGCGCCGGCGGCGGCCCCGCCGTCGCGACCGTCGCTGCAGCCCCCGGGGGGAGGGACTCCGTCAGGATTCCGGCGGCCGCGTCCCAGCGAAACCGGTCGCCGAACACCCGCGGCACGCAGTCGGTGAGCCACACGAGCGGCAGGAACAGCGTATCGCGCACCTGGTACGGCTCGTCCACGAGCAGACACATCTTCGCGCCGATGCGGACGAAGGGCGAGTTGAGCGCGAAGACGAATCCGGCTCCGTCGAGGACGACCGTAGCTCGGGCGCCTTCCACCACGATGGCGAGCCCCAGCGCATTCGCGATCAGCGGCGCGGCGACCGCTACACCGTGCTCCCGGCTCAGCGGCACACTGATCTCGCCGCGCGGCGTCGCGATGCGGAGGCTCTCCCCTCCTCCGGCCCCGAGCAGGAGCAGCAGCGCCGGGAGCATCAGCGACGTGCCCTGAACTCGCGCGCCAGCTCCCGCTGGGCGGCGCGGCGTTTCAGGTCCTCGCGCTTGTCGTGCAGCTTCTTCGCCTTGGCGAGGGCGATCGCGACCTTCGCGACCCCATCCTTGAAGTACAGCTCCAGGGGGATGAGGGTCAGACCCTGTTGCGTGGTAGCTCCGATGAGCTTGCGGATCTCGCGCTTGTGCAGCAACAGCTTGCGGGATCGGGTCGGCGGTGGATTGTTGTAGCTGCCGTGGACATAGGGAGAGATCGTCAGGCCGTCGAGCCAGACTTCGCCCCGCTGGACGTGGGCGTAGGACTCGCCCAGGCTCGCCTTCCCCTCACGCAACGACTTGACCTCGGTACCCGTCAGCACCAAGCCCGCCTCCCATGTCTCCAGGAGGTGATAGTCGTGACGCGCCCGCGGATTGCGCGCGATGGAGGTCTTGTTCAAGTCACCGAGCCAAGATAGGAGACCCGTCTCGGAGGGTCAAGCCGAACATTGACTTGAAGTTATACCGCCTTCTATATTCGCCGTTCCAAACCATTCGCCGAAGTGGTGGAACTGGTAGACGCGCTGGCTTCAGGAGCCAGTGGGCGCAAGCCCGTGGGGGTTCGAGTCCCCCCTTCGGCACTGAAGGCCATCGGCTATCGGCTATCAGCTGTCGGCTATCAGCTAGTAGCGAGGGAGGCTCGGCTCCACCTCCCGCGACCATGCGTCGATCCCCCCCTCCAGACTGCGCACCTTCGAGAACCCGGCGGCCCGGAGGATTTCGACCGCCTGCAACGATCGCATCCCGTGGTGACAGTAGCTGACGATGTCGGCATGGCCGTCCAGCTCGCGCAGGCGCGACGGCAATTGCCCAAGGGGGATGAGCCGAGCTCCTTCCAGGTGCACGATGTCCCATTCGAATGGCTCGCGTACGTCGAGCAGCACGAGATTCCCGTTGCGCTCTCGCTCGGCCTGGAGTTGCGTAGGACCAATCTCCCGCCCGTCCCGCGTCCCCCGTCCCTCGTCCCCCGTCCCGCAGAACGCTTCGTAATCGATCAGCCGCGTTACGGTCGGATGGGGACCGCAGACCGCGCAGTCGGGATCCTTGGTGAGGGCGATCTCGCGGAACTGCAGCTTCAGGCCGTCGAACAACAGCAATCGCCCCACCAACGAGACGCCGACCCCCGTCACCAGCTTGATGGCCTCGAGCGCCTGGAGACTGCCGATGATGCCGGGGAGTACTCCCAGCACGCCGCCTTCGGCGCACGAGGGCACGAGCTCGGGCGGGGGCGGCTCACGATACAGGCACCGATAGCAGGGACCGTGACGCGCATCGAACACGGAGACCTGTCCCTCGAAGCGCAGCACGGCGCCGTAGACGTTGGGCCGTCCCGATAGGACGCACGCGTCGTTGACGAGATAGCGCGTGGGGAAGTTGTCGCTGCCGTCGAGCACAACGTCCCAGCCGCCGAGGATGTCGAGAGCGTTCGCCGAGGTGAGCCGGGCGGCGATCGTCTCGAGACGGACGTGAGGGTTCAAGTCGGCGATGCGGGCGCGCGCCGAATCGAGCTTGGGGCGGCCGACCATGCCGGTGCCGTGGAGGATCTGCCGCTGCAGGTTGGAGCGGTCCACCACGTCCCAATCCACCAGGCCCAGGGTGCCGACCCCGGCCGCGGCCAGGTACAAGGCCGCCGGGGAGCCAAGGCCGCCCGCTCCCACAATGAGGACGCGGGCGGCCTTGAGCCGCTCCTGTCCCTCGAGTCCGATCGCGGGCAACACCAGGTGACGGGAGTACCGGATCAGCTCTTCGTGCGAGAGCGGGAGCGCGGGCGCGGGCGTGCGGGCAGTCATCGGACCACGGCACGAATATAACCGTGGCGCGCGCGCCGCCGGCGAACCGCGCTCCGTCGCTTACTTCACGAGCAAGCCGACGACGAGACCCGCCACGTTCATGCGGACGAGCCACGACCAGAAGGTCGCGTTGAGCAGTGGACGAGCCCGGTCGTACCAGATGCCGCTGCCGAGCGTCGACAGGGCGATCGTCGGCAGCCACAACACCGTGGCGAACTCCATCCCCGCCAGCGGACCGCCACCGCTCACCCAGAGCGCCAGCATGAAGCGCCGGTACAGCCACGCCAGAAGGAGACCGAAGATGAGCGACAGCACCGCCGATTTCCCCAGCATCGGCCCCATGTTCACGGGCTGGCCGGCCGGCGGGGGCGTCACGAACAGGTCCATCCCCTTGGTGAACACCTTGCCCCACATGAAATAATCGGCGAAATACGCGGCCACACCGGCGATCAACCCTGCGAGCCACCAGCTCATCGCCACCTCCAGATAGGGAGTACGCTCAACCGCCCCCGAGACCGCGCACGCCGATCTCGGTCATGGCGCGCAGGTCGAGCACCTCGTCCAGCTCCTTCCCCTTCAGGATGCCCTTCTGCAGCAGCAGCTCCCGCACCGACAGGTTCTTCTCTACGGCCTCCTTGGCGAGTTTCGCAGCTTCCGCGTACCCGATCTTCGGCGCCAGCGCCGTCACGAGGGCCGGGCTGCGGTCCAGCCAGTGCGCGGCCATCGTCTGGTCCGCCTCGATACCCTCGACGCAGCGCTCGGCCAGCACGTGGCTGGCGGACGAGAGAATCCCGATGGTGAGGAGCAGATTCTGGGCGATCAGCGGCATCATCACGTTCAGCTCGAGCTGGCCCGCTTCGGCCGCGGTCGCGATCGTCACGTCGTTCCCGATCGCCTGGAAACAGACCATGTTCACCATTTCGGCGACCGACGGATTCACCTTGCCGGGCATGATGCTCGATCCGGGCTGGACGGCCGGCAGGCGGATCTCGGCGAGCCCGGTGCGCGGCCCCGAGGCGAGCAGCCGGATGTCGCTGGCGATCTTGCCCAGATCCACCGCGTAGGTCCGCAGCGCGCCCGACAGCGCGCAGGCGTCCCCCATGGACTGCATCAGCTGCACGCGGTCGGTTCCCTCCCGCAGCTCGAGGCCCGTGATGGTCCGCAGGTGGCGCACCATGAGGCCGGGATAGGCGGGCTCGGCGTTCAGGCCGGTGCCCACGGCCGTGCCGCCGATCCCCAGGTCGCGCAGATCGTCGGCGGCGCGGGCGATGCGGTCGCGGTTGCGCTGGACCGTGTGCCCATAGGCCGTGAATTCCTGGCCGAGGCGAATCGGCGTCGCGTCCTGGAGATGCGTGCGCCCCGATTTGAGGACGTCATCGAACGCCTGGCCCTTGGCCAGGAACGCGGCGGCGAGCCGGTCCAGTGCGGCGAGCAGCGCCGGCAGGAGGCTCAGGGCGCCGAGCCGGATCGCCGTCGGAATCACATCGTTGGTGGACTGGGCCATGTTGACGTGATCGTTCGGGTGCACCGGCTTGTACTCCCCCCGCTTGCCGCCGAGCAGCTCATTGGCCCGGTTGGCGAGGACCTCGTTGCAGTTCATGTGATGGGAGGTGCCCGCGCCGGCCTGGTAGGGGTCGACGACGAACTGGTCGCGGTGCCGGCCGGCCAGGATCTCGTCGGCGGCCCGCACGATGGCGTCGGCGAGCGCCGGCTCGAGGCGACCGGTTTCCCGGTGCGTGAGCGCCGCGGCCTTCTTGATCCAGATGACCGCATCCACGAAGACCGGATGGGGCGTGAGCCCCGAGATCGGGAAGTTGCGGCGGGCCCGCTCGGTCTGCACGCCGTAGAGGGCGTCGGCCGGAACGGGCAACTCCCCCAGGGGATCGCGTTCGACTCGCGTTGCGCTCATCGTCTCCACCTGCTCCGCCCGACTGCCGTCGGTCTCAAGCCAGGAATCGCCCATGGTACTCCGACATCCGTTGCGACGCGGTCACATTCTATTCCGTAGTACCGGGAAAGGCGAGGTTCGGTCACTGCGGCTCAGCAGGGGCGGGCCGTTTTCTCCGCCACCCGATCGTCATCAGCTCCCGCGCCGCGCGACTGCCCAGGGAGTGGATCATCAGATAGACGCCGATCGCGGTCAGCAGGATGACCGTGTAGAAGCGCCACCAGACCAGCATGCTCACGCCGCGGGAGCCGAAGTCCCCGGCGAATCCCGACAGGAATACGACCTCGATGCCGCCGCCCCCGGACGGCAACGGCACTAGGAGCGGTGAGGCAATGAGGGCGAGCGAGCCGAAGAACATCTGCCCGAAGGGTGGCGCGTCGGGCATGCCCCAGGCGAGCGCCGGCAGGACCAGGGCACGGGCGGCGAGGCTGATGGCCGTGAGCGCCGCGTTCACGGCCTGGGCCCAGAGCGGCGCCCGACGGACGTGCGCCAGCGCGACGCGCCACTGCCGCCGCACGCGGTGCCGGATGGCCCCCGCCCTGACGAGGCGCTGCGTGAGGTAGATGACGAGGAGGACGGCGAGCGCGGCGGACTCGATCACCAGCAGGTCTCCGGCCACGTGGCGCCGCAGCCAGGCCTGGGCCGCGCTCTTCCAGTCGGGGACGTAGTGGAGCAGCAGCGACAGGAGCATCAGCAGAAACACCGGCCATTCGGCCGCGACTTCCACGCCGACCGCGACCAGCGCCGTCACGGAGCGCAGGCCGGCCTGGGTCAGCCCCGCGAACCGCGCCGCTTCCCCACCCAACCGGTTGGGCGTCAGGGTGGAGGCGGCTTCGCCGTAGAGATTGAGCCGCACGGCGGGCCAGAAGCTGAGCGCGCCGCCCGCCGTCCACGCCGCGAGCTGGATGCGCCAGGCCCGGACAACGACGTCGAGCACGAGCGCGAGCAGGGCGAGGACGTGGGTCACGGGCCGTCCAGCGTGTAGGGCGGACGCTCGAGCGTCACCGCGTGACGCGGGCTGAACTGGCACGCCAGCCGCCACCCCTGGTCCACCAGCGGTCCCAGCCGGAGCCGATCGCTCTTTCCGGCGGGCCATTCTCCCTCCACCACGCGGACGCGGCAGGCCGTACAATTGCCGATGCCGCCGCGCACGGTGCGCAGCGGATCGCCCGTCGCCGCCGACAGCTGCAGCACCGTTGCCCCGGTGCGGCTCACCACGCTCCGGCGGTCGGGCAGAAAGGTGACGGTCACGTCAATCAGAGCAATCGCCCAGCGGATAGATGAAGCCGCAGTTGGCGCACGGATTCTTGCAGCCCCACGGCCTGGGACGCACCTCCGCGCCACACCGCAGGCAGGTGGGCCGCGGGCGACTCCTAGGCGATGGGGACGGCGCCGGTGAGGAAGGGATTGGAACGGCGCTCGGCGCCGATGGTGGTCTGTGGTCCATGCCCGCTGTACACGATGGTCGCATCGGGCAGAACGAGCAACTCCCGCTCGATGCTCCCGATCAGCGTCCCGAAGTCGCCGCCGGGAAGGTCGGTGCGCCCGATGGAGCCCTGGAACAGCACATCGCCGCTGAAGACGACACCCTCACCCACGAGCGCCACGCTCCCGGGCGAATGACCGGGCGTGTGCCGCACGCTGAAGGTGAGCCGGCCGACCCGCGTGACATCGCCGTGCGACCAGGAGGCGTCGGGAGGCGGGGGTTGCTCGGCCTGCAGGCCGAACGCCACCGCCTGCTGCGACACGCGGTCATACAGCGGCCGGTCGGCCGGGTGCAGCCACACCGGAGCCCCGGTGGCGGCGCGCACCCGTGCGACCCCCATCACGTGATCCAGATGCGCATGCGTGACCCAGATCCCGACCGCCCGCACCCCTTCCTGTTCGATCTTGTGGAGGATCAATCCCGCCTCTTCGCCGGGGTCCACGACGGCGCACTCGGCCGACGCCTCGTCGATCACGAGATAACAATTCTCGGCGAATACGCCGTTGGGGATCTGGAGGATCTTCACGCTAGTCGGTCTTCACTGTCGCCAGGTATTTCTCCACCGCGATCGCCGCCGTCGTGGCGTCCCCGACCGCGGTCGTGACCTGGCGCGTCAGCTGACTGCGCACGTCGCCCGCCGCGAACAGGCCCGGGATCGAGGTCATCAT
>DATDED010000467.1:0-3137 GCA_036523455.1 Gemmatimonadales bacterium | reverse complement strand
GAACCGCACCTTCCTGGGCGAGGAGCAGCTGCTCCGCAGCCGCGGGGTGACCATTACGGTCGTCCAGGATGCGCGCTGTCGCCGTCTCATGGCCGACTTCATCGCGGCCCAGCCCGCGCTCTGGTCCGAAGACATCGGGCGTTGACCCGGGCGTCCTTTCGGGAAGCGGCGCGCCGATGCAAGTTTCGGCTACTGCCGCACATTGGAGATCACGATGACGCGACTCACCCGGCGAGCGCTGCTGGCCGCCACGGCCGGAGCGGCGATCGCCGCCCTCGATGATCCTTCGCTCGCCCTCGCCGCCGATCCTCCGGTCCGCACTCCGGCGGACGGGCGGCTGAAACAGTCGGTCTGCCGGTGGCCCTTCGCCGGCATTCCGCTGCCAGAGTTCTGCCGCGCGGCCCGAGGCATGGGGCTCGCCGCCGTGGATCTGCTCCAGCCCGAGGAGTGGGCGGCCGCCCGCGACGCGGGGCTCGTGTGCTCGCTGGGGTATCCGTCGAAACGCCGGGACTTCATCGCCACGGGATTCAACGACCGCGCCAACCACCCCATGCTCATTCGCGAGCTGGAGGAAACGATTCCGCTCGCCGCCCAGGCCGGGGTCCCCAGCGTGATCACGATGTTCGGCAACCGCGCCGGCAAGAGCGACGACGAAGGCGCCGCCGCCTGCATCGAAGGGTTGCGCCGCGTCGCGCCGGTGGCCGAAGCGCATGGCGTCACCGTGTGCGTCGAGCTGTTGAACAGCAAGGTGGACCATGCGGATTACCAGGGGGACCACACGGCATTCGGCGTCCGGGTCGTCACCGGGGTGGGCTCCCCGCGCGTCAAGCTCCTGTACGACATCTACCACATGCAGATCATGGAAGGGGACGTCATCCGGACGATCCGCGATCACATCGCCCACATCGGCCACTTCCACACCGGCGGCGTCCCCGGCCGCCACGAACTCGATGACACCCAGGAATTGAACTATCACGCCATCGCCGGCGCCATCGCGGACGCCGGATTCGCCGGGTACGTCGCGCACGAGTTCGAGCCGACACGCGAGCCCCTCGTCGCCCTGCGCGAGGCCGTCGCCACCTGCCGCGTGTGACCCTCGGCATCACGTTCCGTCAGCCCGCCCTCGCGCCCGCGGATGCCGAGGACATGGTGGTGCGCCGCTACGGGCGCCCCGGCGCGGTGCGCCCGCTCCCCAGCGAGCGCGACCAGAACTTCCTGGTCCGCTTCGCCGACGGCAAGCGGGCGGTCCTGAAGATCGCGCACGCGGGCGAGGATCGTGACGTGCTCGAGCTGCAGCACGCCGCGTTGCGCCGCCTCTCGGAGCGCGCGCCGGGAATCGCCTTGCCCCGGGTGCTCCCCGCCGCCGACGGCTCGGAGATCGTGGAGGTACCCGGGGCCGAAGCAGAGACGCACCTGGTGCGGCTGCTCTCCTGGGTCCCGGGGACGGTGCTCGCCATGATCCGTCCGCACACACCCGAGCTGCTCGAGAGCCTGGGGCGTCTCATCGCACAGCTCGACACCGGACTCGAGGGGCTGGACCACCCCGCCGCGCACCGGGGGCTGAAATGGGATCTCGCCCGCGCGGAGTGGATCGGCGACCACCTCGACGCGGTGGGCGATCCGGCCCGGCGCGCCCTGGTGACCCGCACGCTCGATCGCTATCGGGCCGACGTGATGCCTGCCCTCGGCGGCCTCCCCGCCGGGATGATCTACAACGACGCGAACGACCACAACGTCCTCGTTCGCGGCGAGGATCCCTGGACCCGGCGGGTGACCGGCGCTATCGACTTCGGCGACCTGGTCCACAGCGCCGTCGTGTGCGACGTGGCCATCGCGGCCGCGTACGCCGCCCTCGGCAAGCCCGATCCGCTGGCAGCGGCCGCGCGCGTCGTCGCGGGCTACCAGGCGCTGCATCCGCTCAGCGATTCGGAGATAGACCTGCTCGACTGTTTGATCGAGACACGTCTCGCCGTCAGTGTCGTCAATGCCGCGGTGCAACGGGCGGCCATCCCCGAGAACGCCTATCTGACGGTCAGCGAGGCGCCGGCCTGGGAGACCCTCGAGCGCCTCGCGCGCCTGCGGCCGCGGTTCGCCCGCTGCGCGCTGCGGGACGCCTGCGGGCTCTCCGCCGTCGCGACGGCTCCGGCCGTCGTCTCATGGCTGACCGACCATCCGGACGAGCTGGCACCGGTGATCGAGGCCGATTTCGCCCGCGAGGCGGCGGTGCTCGACCTCTCGGTGGGCAGCCCGGCCATCGCCAATCCGCACGACATCGCCAGCGTCCCGGCGTTCGTGGGAACCGTCGCGGCCGCGCTCGCGGACGCGGGGAAGACGATCGGTATCGGGCGTTACGACGAGCCGCGCCTTCTCTACACGACCGACGCGTTCCGCGCCGAGGGGAATGACGGGCCGGAGTGGCGGACCGTCCACATCGGGCTCGATTTCTTCCTGCCGCCCGGCACGCCGGTGCAGGCCCCGCTGGGCGGCAGCGTGCACTCGTTCCGCGACAACGCGGCCCCCGGCGACTACGGCCCCACCATCATTCTGCGCCACACGGTGGACGGCGGACGGCTCAGCTTCTTCACCCTGTACGGCCACCTGGACCGTGACTCGCTCGCCTGGCTGCGCCCGGGCGTCTCCGTGGCGCCCGGCACGGTGATCGGTCGCATCGGGGGAGCGGCGATCAATGGCGGATGGCCGCCGCACCTGCACTTCCAGCTCGTCACCGATCTGCTCGATCTCGAGGGGGACTTTCCGGGCGTGGCGCGCCCCAGTCAACGACGGATCTGGAAGAGCCTGAGCCCCGACCCCAATCTGATCGCCCGCGTCCCGTCGGCCCTGTTTCCGGTGCCGCCGCCGACGCCCGAGCGCCTGCTGGACGAGCGCCGCCATCACCTCGGCCCGTCGCTCAGCCTCGCCTACCGCCGGCCCGTCGAAGTCGTGCGCGGCTGGATGGAGTTCCTCTACGACCGCGAGGGGCGCCGCTATCTCGACGCGGTGAACAACGTCCCCCACGTGGGGCACGGGCACCCGCGGGTCGTGCGCGCCGGCCGGCGCCAGATGGCGCTGCTCAACACGAACACGCGCTACCTGCACGAGTTGGCCGTGCGCTACGCCGAACGGTTGTGGGCGACGCT
>DATDED010000466.1:0-4672 GCA_036523455.1 Gemmatimonadales bacterium | reverse complement strand
GTCCTGCGGCTCGATTCCCGCGTACAGCTGCTGCTGCAGCCCGGCGACCCGGACCTCGAAGAACTCGTCGAGGTTGCTGCTGAAGATGGCCAGGAACTTGAGCCGCTCGAGCAGCGGGTTCGACACGTCGGCCGCTTCCTCCAGCACCCGGGCGTTGAACTCGAGCCAGGAGAGCTCGCGGTTCAGATAGTGCTCGGGGGAAAACGCGGGAGCGTACGCCTGGGTCATCGCCGGCTAGCCGGTCGCCAGACGAAGCCGCTGTCCCGCGGGGCGCCGCGCTGAGCGCCGCGCCGCGCTCGCCGGGCGGCTCCACACCAGTACCGGCGGCGCACCGAACACGCGCGCGAACAGCCCCGCCTTCCGCTCCGCATCCCAGCGCTCGACCTGCGGATCGAGCTCGGCGGCGAGGACGAGGCGCGCCCGCCCCCGCCTGACCTCCACGCCTACCGCGCGGATCCGCTGTGTGTGCGTGCGGTCCAGACCATCCGCCACTCGCAGAATCGCCGCGAGCTGGCGCACGAGTCGCCGGTCGGGCCGGTCCAGCCTGGCGAAGTTCGCGTGGCGCTTCTTGGGCGAAGCCCTGCGGTGGTAGCGCGCGACATTGGCGATCAGCTCCGCTTCGCGCGCCGTCCACCCCGCGAGCTCGGCGTGTTGAATGAGATGGTACGCATGCTTGTGATGCTGCGCGTGATTGATCAGGTAGCCCACATCGTGCAGGAGGGCCGCCGCCGTCAGGATCTCGTGCCCCTCCGGCGGCAGCGCGAACCGCGCGCGCAACCCGTCGAATACTTGCCCCGCGAGGCTGGCCACGTGCTCGCAATGCCGCATGCCCGATTGGCACTTGCGCGCGAACGCCCGCACCGATTCCAGCCGGTCCGGCGGCCGGGCCGGATCGCCGCCCACCGCGGCATAGCGCTCCGCGATCATCGCCAACAGCAGACCGCCCCGCAGGCCGTCCGGGTTCACGACGATCTGCTGCGTGCCCAGCCGGCGGGCCAGCCGGGCGACGACGGCCGCTCCGGCGACGATGATGTCCGCCCACTGCGGGTTCAACCCCGGGACGGCGCGCCGCAGGTCGAGCGGGAGGGCGCGCAGTCGATGCACCAGGTGGACCACATCCGCCCGGGTGAGCGCGCGCCGCAGTCGGTTCCGGTCCGGCTCCTCCCGTTCCGCTTCCACGATGTCGGCGAGGTTGGTGAACGTTCCACCGCTCCCGATCATCACCTCCGGGACGAACGGCGGATCTCCCAGGCGCTCCTCCAGCACGCGGTCGATGGCGCGCCGCAGCCGCTTCCAGCGTCGCCGTTTCATCGGCTCGCCGCCGCCGAAGGCTTCGGTGAGCCGGACGCTCCCCAGCGGCAAGGTGTAGAGCCGATCCACCACCGCCCCGGCCGCCAGCACGACCTCCACGCTCCCACCGCCGATGTCCACCACCGCCGCGGAGCGGCCGGCCAGATCGACATGGTGCAGCGCGCTCTGCAACGCCAGCTGGGCCTCCTCTTCGGCGGAGATCACTTCGACCTGCAGCCCGCAGCGCCGCCGCACTTCCCTGCAGAAGGCCCGGCCGTTCGCCGCCTCGCGCACGGCGCTGGTCGCGACCGTCCGCAGCTCCCCCACCTGAAAGCCCTCCACGATCGCCTTCATCTTCGCGAGCGCGGCGTACGAACGCTCCATCGGCTCCGCCGCCAGCCGGCCTCGCCGGAACAGGTCGTGACCCAGCCGCGTCATCTCCCGCTCTTCGTCGAGGACGCGGTAGGAGCCGTCGCCGTCGGTCTCGGCGACGACGCACCGGATCGAGTTGGTACCGATGTCGATCGCGGCGAGGCGCATCGGGAGGGGATCGGAAGACGGCGTCATCATGTGTGCGTGCAAGATACGGCTCACGTGCCCGGCGGTCGATCCGTGACAGCCCGAGAAACGCCGTCCGTGACAGCACTGTTACGTGTTCGTGGTGAGCCCGCCAACAACACGCGGCCCGGAAAGGGCCGCGTTTACTCAGGTCTCCGGCACCTGAAGGTCCCTTACGGGGTCCACCAATAGGTGAACTTGACCATGAAGATGTTGTCCGGCCGCGAACGGGTGAGGCGCGAGAGCGAGGGCCCGAAGCGGAACGCCCCCGTGTTCTCCACGTCCACCCGGCTCTGTGTCCAGACGAGATAGAGCGTCGAGCCCGGCAGGTACTCCCACCGCAGCACGGCATTGCCCCGCAGCGACTTGAAGTTGAAGTCGTTGCCAGGCGGCGTGAATGTCGAGCTGTCGAAGGTCGAGGTCCCGTCGTTCCAGCGGTCGAACGCGAAGCTCTTCGGCCGGGCCAGCGCCTTGTAGTCCGAGTAGGCCCCCGCCGAAATCAGCGGCTGCCCGTAGAACTGCAGCGACAGTTTCGGCGTGAAGGTCCAGTTGAGCCGGAGCGAAGCGGACAGCTCGTTGGCGACCAGCCCCGCGAACACGTACCGGGTGCCGTACGTCAGGGGCGCCGTCGAATCGGCATACTGGGTAACGTACTGGACCGGGGTGCGCTCCCAGGAGTACTGCGGCCCGACGCTCAGGGACACGTTCGACGCGGGCCGCAGCTGCAGACTGGCGCCGACGTAGGCGGACCGGTCCTGCACCGACTGGTAGGTGCCGGCCGACAGGCTCACCACGATCGCCTTCCGGCCGTCACTGTTGGCGTAGACGTCCACCTGGTAGCCGGGCCGGTTGATCGACAACGGCCCGCCCCGGGTGCGGCGGTCGTTGAGGGTCTGCGGGTTGTAGGCGACGTCCCAGCCCAGCTCGTAGTAGTTGAGCAGCGTGAGATTGCCGTAGTTGAAGACCCCGGTCCAGGTGACGTCCCCGTCCCAGTCCCAGCTGCGGAACAGGGCGCCGCCGGTGCTCGCGGAGCGGAACACCTTGCCCGGCTGGCTCCAGCGGTAGCCGGCCTGCACGTGCGCGTTGACGACCCCGGAGCGCCACAGGAATCCGAGATCGTTGACGTCGAACCCGGGCGAGAGGGCGCCGATCGCGGAATTCGAGGACCAGTTGCCCTTCTGCTTGTTGAGATAGACGCGCGCGCCCCAGCCGGCGAGCGCGGTCGCGGCGGAATCGACGTGGAAGTTGCGGGCGTCGGGGCGCTGCATGTAGCGCTGCGGATTCTCCTGCAGGGCGGTGATCCGCGCAGCGGTGCCCCGCACCGCGGACGCCCCGAACCAGCCCGTCACGACCCACGTCTTGTTGCGATCGAGGAATGTCCATCCGTCCACACCGACGGCCGTCGCGCCGCTCGAGATCTCGTCGCACAGGCGCGCGTCGTCGAAGCGTCGCGCGGAGAGCGTGGTCATCAGACCGAGCCCCTGCCGGCCATCGGGGAACTCCTTCTGGACCCGCGCCACCGTGTAGGAGGCGAGCGGCTCCACTTCGGCGCGGAACCGGGCGCTCCCCGTATCGAGCTGCGCGAACTCCCGTGAGGTGAGCGCGGACAGGGCGCCGAGGTTCCAGCTGGAGCCCATCTTCCCGGTGAGCTTGAGCGCGCCGAGAATGTGCGAGCCCGATGGTACGTCGGCGAAGTCCGCCGCCGGGAGGCTGCCCTGCGGGGCGCGGCCGATGCGCCGCGTGTAGAAGAAGTCGGGGTCGCCCCAATTGAAGCCCCAATAGTTGTTCGACCCGCCGCGCCCAAAATTGAAGATCGACGAGCCTTCGATGAAGAACGGTCGTTTCTCCTGGAAGAACGTTTCCACGTCGCTCAGATTCACCACCGCCGGATCGACCTCGACCTGACCGAAATCGGGATTGACGGTGGCGTTGAGGGTCAGGTTCGAGCCGATGCCGAGCTTCACGTCCACCCCCGCATCGGGCGACATCGCCGACCCGTCGTGGAACGGATCTCCCGCCGCATGCGGCGAGAACTCGGCGCGGGCGCGCGTGTAGGGCAGCACCTCGAGACGCGGCGGCGGCGAGACGGCCGTGATGCCCACGAGCTCCGGGAACCGCGACACGAAGCCGCTGCCGTTCTTCGGCGTGTACACCAGGTAGTCGCGCTCATGGCGGCGCGCAATGTCGCGGCTGAAGTTCACGCCCCACACGTACTGCGGCGCCGCGTGGAAGCGGAGCTGGGAATAGGGAATCCGCAGCTCGGCCGTCCAGCCGAGCGAGTCGATCTGGACGTGCCCGTCCCACACTCCGTCCCAGGAATCGTCGTCCCAGTCGTCGTTCAGCAGCACGCCGTCGTACAACGTCCCGGCGGCGTCCACGCCGAAGTACACGCCGCTGCGGCGGTCGTGATAGGGATCCAGGAACACGTTGAAGCGGTCCGAGTTGGCATAGTCGTCGCGGCGGCCCAGCCGCCCCACGATCGAATCGGGGTGCGGGTCGTACAGCCGCGCGCCGATGTAGATCGCCGCGTCGTCGTAGGCGACGTACACCACCGTGCTCTCCGACGCGGCCTTTCCTTCCAGCGGGTCGCGCTGCAGGAAGCCGCTCACCCGCTCCGCCGTGCGCCACACCGGATCGTCCAGCCGTCCGTCCACGACTAGCGGCTGAACGGCCCGCATCGCGCGGACCTGCGGCACCATGATGAGAGGGGAATCGACCGTCACCGGAGGGACCGGCGCTGCCGCTGCGAGACACACCAGGAAACACGAGATCGTCGTCATACGCCCGACCGGCTGCAGGGTTGGACAGCGCGACTCGAGGCGCG
>DATDED010000465.1:0-3747 GCA_036523455.1 Gemmatimonadales bacterium | reverse complement strand
GAGCGACGACTTCAATGCCGCCGTTTCGCAACAGCCCCGCTTCGGTCTGGTGGGCGGGTACCGGAGCTACCTGATCGTCGGACTGCCGCTCGCGTACGGCTTGACGGCCGAGGAGTTTCGGGCGGTGCTGGCGCACGAGGTAGGACATCTCTCCCGCGCCCACGGCCGGTTCGGCGCCTGGATCTACCGGGTGCGGGTGATGTGGGTTCGCCTGACCGGTCAGCTTCAGGCGCGACGCACCTGGGGCGCATGGCTCTTCGAGTGGTTCCTGAAACGCTGGAGTCCCTATTTCAACGCCTATTCCTTCGTCCTCGCCCGGGCGCAGGAATACGAAGCCGACCGGTTCGCGGCGCGCATCGGGGGCGCCGAGGCCCTGGGACAGGCGCTGGCCAGACTGGAAGTCGCCGGCAGCTGGATCGAGCAACGGTTCTGGGGAGGGGTGCGCCGTCGGCTTGCGGAAACAGACGAGCCGCCGATCGGAGTGATCGGGGATTACTCGGCGGCGGTGCGAGGGGCGATTCCGATGGATCAAACGACGCGCTGGCTCAAGCAGGCGCTCGCCCGGCGGACCGATGTGACGGACACGCACCCGAGCCTCGCGGAGCGATTGCGGGCGATGGGTGTCGGAGCGGACGTCGCGACGGCCGCGAGGGTGGCCCCGCCCCGGGCGGGCGCCTCCGCGGCTGAGCGGTACTTGGGCGAGAGTGGAGATCGGCTGGCGACCCTGCTTGACGCACGATGGCGCGTGGCGGTGCGCCCTGCATGGCGCGCGGGGCACGAAGAGGCGGTGCGCAAGACCACCAGGCTGGAGGAGCTCGAGCGGCGGGCTGCCGCCGGACCGCTCGATGAGGCGCTGCAGTGGGAGCGATGCGAGCTCACGCTCGAATTGAACGGGGAGGGGTCCGCGGAGCCGTTGCTGCGCGACCTGCTCCGCGTAGCTCCGCAGCACCCCTTCGCGAATCTCGCCCTGGGCCGAGTGCTGCTCGATCGGGACGACGACGCGGGGCTCGCGCTCGTGGGCCTCGCCATGGAACAGCATCCCGCCTGCCGGAAGCCGGCGTACGAGCTGCTGATCGCTTACTACGAGCGGCAGGGCCGTCACGAGGAGGCCGAGCGCCAGCGGCGGCGGGCCTGGTCGCACGGGGATCAGCTGGCGCTGGCCGAGGTCGAACGGCAAGGCGTCAGCAGCTCCGATACGTTCACGGCGCATGAGCTCGGGCCCGAGGAGGCACGGCGCATCGCCGAGCACCTCATGGCTTTCCCGGAAATCGCGGAGGCCTATCTGGTGCAGAAGGAGGTCCACCACTTTACCGACATGCCGCTATACGTGCTCGGGGTGCGGTTGAGCCGTCCCTGGTATCGCTACCATTCGGCACGGTGGGGCACGGAGGTTCTACGGCGTATCGCGACCCAGGTCCCGTTCGCCGGACAGTGGTTCGTGGTGCCACTGGGACCGGAGACGCGGGGTATCGAGAAGAAGCTCAAACGGATCGGAGGCGCACGCCTGTTCCGGCGCTGAAACTCGCGGCCTGCCGCACGGTCGCGAAATGGATGTCGACCGTGTCCTGCAGGTTCCGCCCGTATCCGCCCGCCATCGTGACCGCCACGGGCACTCCCTGCCGGAGAAGCATGCCGAGTACGGTGCGGTCGCGCTCTTCCAGTCCTTTCTTCGTGAGCCCCAGCCGGCCCAGCCGGTCGCCCAGATGAGGATCCGCCCCGGACACGTAGATCGCGAGGTCGGGACGGGATGCGGCGAGAGCGCGGGGTAATGCGTCCGCCAGGCGGTCGAGGTAGCGAGCGTCGCCACTGCCGTCGGGGAGCGGGACGGCGAGATCGGGGGGTTCCTTCCGGAACGGATAGTTCTTCTCGGCGAACAGGTCGAGCGTGAACACGCGCTCGTCTCCGGCGAAGATGGCGGCGGTTCCGTTGCCCTGATGCACGTCGCAATCCACGATCAGAACCCGACGCGCGAGCGCCTCGGCCTGCAACGCCCGTGCGGCCACGGCGGCGTCGTTGAAGACGCAGAAGCCCTCGCCGTGGTCTGGGAAGGCGTGATGCGTCCCGCCGGCGAGGTTCACCGCGACGCCATCGACGAGGGCCTGGTGAGCGGCGGCGAGGGTCGCACCGGCCGAGCGGCGCGAGCGCTCCACCATTTCGGGCGACCAGGGAAACCCGACGGTGCGCTGCGCCGCCGGATCCAGGGCGCCTGACGACACGCGCCTGACATAGTCCGGGGTGTGTACGCGTTGGAGGTCGGTATCGGTGGCCGCTGCGGGGACTTCGAGCGACGCCAGCCGCGCCGCTGCAACCCGGGCGCGCAACATGCCGTACTTCGCCATCGGGAAGCGATGGCCCGGTGGCAGCGGGAGCTCGAACTGGTCCGTGTAGTAGGCTTTCACTTCGAGGCGTATATTGGGGCCCCGACGGTGCGTCGGGAAGCGTCGCGAATCACCGGCGGCCGACTTTCAACCCCCTGCGTGGAGGGTCGGATGAGTGCATTGCTGGATCTGTTCCGGGTGCTGTTCTCCCCAACGGAAGTGTTCGAGCGGGTGCGGGAGCGCCCGAAGTTCCTGGTCCCGGCGCTCGGCGTGGCGGCGATCGTCACCGTCCTGAGCTATCTGATGATGCCGTTTACGCAGGCCGCCATGGCATCGCGGATGGCGGAGATCGCGCAGCAGAATCCGGCGGCCGCGGCTCAGGCGGCCAAGTTCCAATCGATCGGTCTTGTTTTCGCGCCGATCACGGTGTTCATCGTGCTGTTCGTGATCGCGGGGTTTCTGTGGCTCCTCGTCATGCTGCTCGCCGGGGGTGACGCGAAGTACAAGACACTGCTGAGCGTCGCGACCTACACGGCGCTGCCGTCGATCCTGTTGCAGGCGGCGGGACTCCTCGTCCTGAAGATGAAGGGCGTCGAGGCGGTCAGCTCGATGCAGGATCTGCGACCGCCGCTGGGCCTCAACCTGCTGGCGCCCAACGCCACCGGGTTCATGGGCGCGCTGCTCGCGGGGATCAACCCTTTCGCGATCTGGAGCATGGTGCTGACGGCGATCGGGATCGCGGTGACGCACAAGACGTCCAAGGGCTCGGCGTACACCGTGGCGATCGTGGCGATGGTGCTTGGCCTCCTGATCGGAGCCGCGTTCGCGGGGCTGGGAAACCGCGGCGGCAGCTGAGGGCTAGACGGTCGCCTTGGTGCGGTTGATGACGCCCGCCTCCTCGAGGGCCGCCTGGGCCGCGGCGAGGCGGGCGATCGGCACCCGGAACGGGGAGCACGAGACGTAGTTGAGCCCGGCGTGGTGGCAGAACTTCACCGACGAAGGGTCGCCGCCGTGCTCCCCGCAGATCCCCACCTTCAGGTCGTTGCGCGTGCCGCGTCCCAGCTTCACCCCCAGCTCGACCAGTCGGCCGACGCCGTCCTGATCCAGGACCTGGAACGGATCGTCTTTCAGGATCCCCGTCTCCACGTAAAATGGCAGGAAGCGACCGGCGTCGTCGCGTGAGAGGCCGAAGGTCGTCTGCGTGAGATCGTTGGTGCCGAACGAGAAGAACTCGGCTTCCCGGGCGATCTCGTCGGCGGTGAGTGCCGCGCGAGGCAGCTCGATCATCGTGCCCACGAGGTACGGCACCGCGTGTCCCTGGGCGTGAAACACCTCCTGCGCCACGCGGCGCACGATGGCCGCCTGGCGCCGCAGCTCCTCGGCCACGGCGACCAGCGGGATCATCACCTCGACGACCACCTTCTTGCCG
>DATDED010000464.1:0-12880 GCA_036523455.1 Gemmatimonadales bacterium | reverse complement strand
CATCGTGGCGACGAGGGCCCGGTCGCGGGCGGCGAACTTCGGGACCACGATCGTCGCGAGCAGGCCGATGATGGCCATGACGATGATCAACTCGACGAGCGTGAAGCCCGCGGCAGTGCGGCGCGTCATCGGGAGCCCCCTCTCGTCCTTTCTCCCTCGACCGTGGCATAGGCGAGGAGCATCGCCGCGGACCACCGGAACGTGCGCTCGCGGAACGCGACGTAGCAGATGGCGGCCCCCAACACGGCCAACAGGAACAGCTGCGTGCGCACGATCGGCAGCGGGCCGATCGTGCCGGCGCTGTCGAGGGCCTGCACCGGCTCCCACAGCGGCAGGATCGGGGCGAACGCGGCCGACGTCAGAATGAACCCGCGGGCCAGGCGGTACTGGTCGCGGGTGGACTGGATTCCTTCCCACACTTGGGGCGCCCGCAGCAGCAGCTGGTACTCGAGCGCATGCAGGAAGCCCCCCGCCTTGCGGACCCGCTCGGCCCCCGTCGCCTTGATCACCTCGCCGTAGCTGGGGCCGCCCGGGAACGTCTCTCCCTCGCCGAAAGCGGCGAAGCGCTGCTGGACCGTGGGGCTCACGAGCACCTCCATGGCCCAGCGCTCCTTGTAGCGGTGGAACACGCCGCGGGACACCGTGTGCACGACGACCCCTAGCGCGGCGGCGGCGGTGAACAGCAGCGCGATCCACACCACGGCCTCCGTGGGTCCCCACTTCGGCATCGACAGGTTGAAGGTCGGAGATCCGACATCGAGCACCAGGGCCACCCATACCAGCGCGTAGAACCCGTGAACCAGCGTGGTGACGCCAAGGGAGAACGGGCGGTTCACTGCACCTCCAGGGTGGTTTCGGGCCGGGGGCGCAAGATAGTCAGGCAACGAGGCCGCGCCACCCACCCTGCTCGATCGAGCTTCCCACCCGAACACCGACCGGCGTTCGGACGTGGCAAGAGCAGTGCCAGTCACACGTTGCGTTCCCGGCCGCGGTGCATCCGCGACGGTTGCCCGCCCGCTGCCGCGGGGACGAAACAGAACGCCCTCAGCCTGCCACGATCTCCCACGCGCCTCATACCCTCTTCAGCACCGTCCCGATAACGTACATGGCTACCGTCGGGATGTGCGTTCACTCCAATAGGACAGGTCCAAATGCCTTCAGTTCTCGACATGCTCAGGGGCCAGATCGGCGGCGGCGCGCTGTCACAGGTGAGTCAGCGGCTGGGCGCCAATCAAGGCCAGATCCAGCAGGCGATTGGTGCGGCGCTTCCCGTGCTGCTGGCCGCGCTCGCCCGTAACGCGTCGAAGCCCGCGGGCGCGACGGCCCTGCACGACGCCCTCGTGAACGATCACGATGGCTCGGCGCTCAACGACGTGACCGGCGCCCTAAGCCGGACCGATCTCACCGACGGCAACGCTATCCTGGGTCACGTCTTGGGCGATCGGCGCGGCGCCGTGGAAACCGGAGTCAGCAAGCTCAGCGGCCTCGGCGGTCAGCAGGTCACGCAGCTGCTCGCGGTGCTGGCGCCGGTGGTGATGGGCGCGCTCGGCAAGATGCAGCGTCAGCAGAACCTCGACCCGTCGGGCCTGGCCACGGCACTGGCCGGCGAGCGCCAGGGCCTCGACAAGGTGCTGCCCAACCTCGGCGGCCTCGCGGGCTTGCTCGATGCCGATGGCGACGGGCAGATCCTCGACGACGTGCTTGGCAAGGTGACAGGCGCGCTCGGCGGCCTGTTCGGCGGCAAAAAGTAGTCGTGCACGCTGCAAGGCGGGCGGCCGCGTCGGCCGCCCGCCTCCTAACGCAATTCTCACCGCGCGTTCATCCCTCCTTGGTCGGACTGGTGGTAGGTATCCCTCAGTAGCTAACCCGTTGTTTGACATGACATCGGGGGGCTGATGCTGGACGGGGGAGCACCTTCGGCGACGCTGGAACGCGAACGATGCGTGCGGATTCGGCTCTTTGGCCACCTGTTCGCCTCCGGCCCCCGGGCTTCGTCCTGGCGTGAGGAGTTTCCCCCCGGCCTGGCAACGACCGCTGGGCATCTTGCCGTTCTGCTGGGCGTCGTCTTCATGCTTCCCGCCCGGCCCGCCGCCGAAGGTCCTCCCGAGACCGTGACCTATCTGGACATTCCCCCGCCGACCGCCGCGTCGTCCCCGCGTGCGGTGCTGCCGCCCCGGCCCCCGGTGGTGCGTCAGGGGCTTCGCATCCCCGCCGTACTGTCGCAGGTCGCGCAGCCGGGGAAGCTTGCGGGCTTTCAGGAGCTGGTGACGCCGGCGCGGCTGGCGGGAATCCCACCGGTGGACCCCGCCGAGGAAGCAGTGAGCGCGCAGGACTTTTCGGGGCGTGGCGTGGCCGGCGGGGTGGCCGGCGGTCAGAAGCCCGAGGAAGTCCCCCCGCCGACCGACTCGACCCCGCTCGCTCCGGCAGGGGCGGCGTACACGGTGGCCACCGTGGGGGAGCCGCCGGTGCTCCTGAATCGGGCCGAGCTCCCCGGCATCATGCAGAGCCTGTATCCGCCGCTCCTGCGCGTCGCGGGCCTGAGCGGGCGCGTGCGGGTCGAGTTCGTGGTGGATCGGGCCGGTCGAGTGGACCGGCGCTCGGTGCGCACGCTCGAATCTCCTCATCCGCTGTTCAGCTCGGCGACGCAAACGGCGCTCGAGCAGTTTCGCTTCCGCCCCGGCAGCGTGTCGAGCGGCGGAGAAACACGATTGGTACCGGTCCTCGTGGCGATGACGATCGAGTGGACCCTGAGGGATGGAGGCTCCAGATGACGCTGGTCGAACTAGTCGCCCGCATGGGAGTGATCCCGTGGCTGGTGATCGCCTTGCTGGCGGGGCTCAACGTGCTGACCCTCACGGTCGCCGCGGTGAAATGGCACCGTCTGCGCGCCTTGAAGCGATCGACGCGCGCCTTCGCGCCGGCATTCGCCCTGGCGCTCCAGGAGGACCGGATCGACGACGCGGTCCAGCTGGCCCGCGCGCACGGCTCGTCCCATATGGCCAAGGTCCTCGGCGACGCGTTGGAACGGGCGGCGCCGCTGCTCGACGACCCCGAGCTCGCGCCGCGAGCCGTCGAATCCGCGGAGCGCATGGTCCTGCGGGGGCAGATCCGCCTGGCCACCGAGCTCAAACACCGTCTGTCCGCGCTCGCGACCATCGGTGCGACCGCCCCCTTCGTGGGTCTGCTCGGGACCGTCGTCGGGATCACCAACTCGTTCATCGGGATCGCGCGCTCGGGGGGCGGCGGCATCGAGGCCGTGGCCGGCGGCGTGGGCGAAGCGCTGATCACCACCGCGGTGGGCCTCGTGGTGGCGATTCCCGCGCTCTGGCTCTACAACTACTTCATCGCCCGCCTGGAAGAGCTGTTCGCCGAGCTGGCGTACGTCTCCGACGAGCTGATCGACTGGTTGTCGCTGCGGCGGGCCGGTGTCGTCATGAAGTACGAGATGGCGTAATGGCGTTCTCGGCGAAGCGGACGGCCGGCCCGTCCAATCTCCCGGTGCTGCGCGCCCTCGGTGGGGAGCACGCCATGGCCGAGCTCAACATCACGCCGATGATCGACGTCATGCTGGCACTGCTGATCATCTTCATGGTCGTCACGCCCGTGCTCACCGAGTACGCCGCCACGCTGCCGGTAGCGCGGCACCCCGTGCCCGAGACGCTGGACGATGCCGTCACGCTGGCCATCGACCGCAACGGGACGTTCTTCGTGGGCGCCGACACCGTCCCGGCCGCCCGGTTGACGGAGCGGCTGGCGCGGATCTACGCGGCCCGTCCCGGCGACCATCTGCTCTATCTGCGGGCCGACCGGGGCGTGCCGTATCGCCTGGTGCTCGACGCGGTGGACGCCGCGCGCGCCGCGGGCGTGCGGACGGTCGGCGCCATCAGCTTCCCCGTGATGTCGGGTGACAGCGGCGGAGTCCGCTCGCCATGAAACGGCGCCTGAAACCCGATGTGAGCGGCGGGTCCGTCGTATCGGACATCAACATCACGCCCATGGTGGACGTGCTGCTGTGCCTGCTCATCCTCCAGATGGTGATCCAGCCGGGACTGCAGAAGGGCCTCGATCTCCAGTTACCGCTCTCGGAGCGGACGGAAATGGCTTCCGGCACGGTCGCCCGCGACCAGATCGTGCTGCGCGTGGCGGCCGGGCCCGCCTATGCGCTCAACGAGCAGGCGGTGCCGGTCGCGGACCTCGAGCGCACGCTCCGGGACGTGTTCCGCGACCGGCCGCGGAAGGTCCTCTTCGTGGATGCGGCCGAGGACATCACGTACGAGGAAGTGATTCGTGTCGTAGACGCGGCGCGCGGCGCCGGTCTGGCGGTCGTCGGCCTCGTACCGCGCGCCGACCGGCGGCCGGAGCCGGTCGACCACGCGGCGAGTCCAGTCCGGTCCCTGTCTCAATTCTGAACGCGCCACCCCACCTGCCCGACACCCGATCGCCCTCCTTCACCGAGGCTCTGGTGCATCTTGGAATGTCCGGCGGCCGCCCCCTCGAACGTCTTATGTCGAGGGACGAAGCAGGTCACACTCCAGGAGGCACACGATGAGTGAGTTCGTCTATCTGTTTCGGGCCAGCGCGGCGGACCGGAGCGCGGCCCTGGGAACGCCGGAACAGGCGCAGAAGAGCCTGCAGGCCTGGATGTCGTGGATCCGGGACCTGGAAGCAAACGGGCACCTGAAGAGCCGGGGGCAGCCGATCTCACCGGACGGGAAAGTGGTCCGGGGTAGCAGGAAGGTGGTCACCGACGGTCCGTACGTGGAGGCCAAGGACATGGTCCTAGGATTCATCGTCGTCGAAGCCCGGGATCTGGCGCAGGCGGTGGAGCTGTCCCGGGGCTGCCCGATGCTCGCCGGCGACGGATCAGTGGAGATCCGCCCCGTGGAAACGGCCATGATGAAGGATCTCGAGAGGTCGAGATGAGACGCATCATGATGTTCAATCACGTGGCCGCCGACGGATCCTTCACGACGGGCGACGGGCGGCTCGACTGGGTGGTGCAGGAGCCGGCCATCGACCAGTCGGCCGTGGACGGCATGCCGGGCGGCGACACGATTCTGTTCGGGCGCCGGACCTACGACATGTTCGAGTCCTACTGGCCGCATGCCCTCGACGAGGCGACCACCGCGCCCCACGGCCGGGGGACGTCCGCGAACCACGCCATGGCGGTCTGGATCAACGACGCGACCAAACTCGTCTTCTCCCGCACGCGGAAGGACGTGACGTGGAAGCACTCCCGCCTGCTGGGGGAATTCGCCCCCGCGAAGGTGGAGGCGCTGAAACGGGAGCAGGGCAAGGATATCCTGGTCTTCGGGAGCGGCACTATCGTGACGCTGCTGGCGCAGCACGGTCTGATCGACGAATACAACTTGGTGGTCAGCCCGTTGTTCCTGGGCGGCGGTCGGCCGCTGATCGGCGGCCTGCCACGGAACGTGCCCCTCCGGCTGATCGAGGCCAAGTCGTATCCGTCCGGGAACGTCAGCCTGCGCTACGCGACGGGGAGTTGAGGTCCGGCGTGGACCTGGTCGAGCACTTCTTCCGTCACGAGTCGGGGCGCCTGGTCGCGGCGCTCACGCGCATCTTCGGCGTGGACAACCTCGCCCTCGCCGAGGACGTGGTGCAGGACGCGTTTCTCCGGGCGCTGGACGCGTGGAAGACGCAAGGTGTCCCGGAGAACCCGTCGGCGTGGCTCATGGCCGTGGCGAAGCGTCGGGCGCTCGACGTCGTGCGGCGTCAGCGCACGGCGCGCACCTTCGCGCCCGAGGTCGGGCGCCAGCTCGACGCCGAGTCGGTCGTGGACGAGGCATTCGCGGCACACACGATCCGGGACGGGCAGCTGCGGATGATGTTTTCCTGCTGCGACCCGCGCTTGGCGGAGCCCGCGAAGCTCGCCCTCATCCTCAACATTCTCTGCGGCTTCGGGGCAGGCGAGATCGCGAGCGCGTTCCTCACCGGACGTGCCGGCATCGAGAAGCGCATCGCGCGTGGCAAGCAGGTGCTCGCGAGCGCCGAGCGGCTGTTCGACCTGGAGGACGCCGAATTCAAGGCGCGGCTCTCGACCGTCCAACGGGCCCTGTACCTGCTGTTCAACGAGGGCTATCACGGCGCCGGCGCGGAGACCGCGGTGCGCGCCGAGCTGTGTCACGAGGCCCTGCGGCTGACGGCCCTGCTGGCCGAGTATCCCCCGGCGGCGACTCCTGCCACGTACGCCCTGGCTGCACTCATGTCGCTCGACGCGGCGCGGGTGCCGACGCGGCTCGACGCGGCGGGCGAGCTGAGCGCCCTCGTGGACCAGGACCGCTCGCGCTGGGACGCCCGGCTCATCGCGCAGGGCCTTGCCTTGCTGGAGCGCTCCGCCACCGGGCAGGAGGTCACCCCCTACCACGTCGAGGCGGCCATCGCCGCCGCGCACGCGAGCGCGCGCAGCCTCGAAGCAACGGACTGGCGCACGATCGTCTCGCTGTACGACCGGCTGATGGACATCGCCCCGTCGCCGGTGGTGGCGCTCAACCGCGCCATCGCCCTGGGCCAGCGCGACGGCCCCGCCCGGGGGCTCGAGGCGCTGCAGGCGATCGGGGATCGCGACCGGCTCTCCGGCTACCCCTTCTATCAGGCCGCGCTGGGCGAGCTGGAGCTGCGCCGCGGCAACCGGGAGGCCGCACGAGCGCACTTCCAGGCGGCGCGGGGCTGTGCGCGCAACGACGCGGAGCGGCGCTTTCTCGAGAAACGCATCCGCCTCGCTGAGGCGACGCCCGCTCGGGCCTGATTGGCGTGTCCGAAGGTCGCTCCGGCAGGGGTTATCTTGCCCCCCGAAAGGAGCGCATCCATGGGGAAGGGCACAATCGCCATTCTCACCGGCGGCGGGGACGTCCCCGGGCTGAATCCGGCCATCCGCGCCATTACGATTCGCGCCCTGCGCGACGGGTACAACGTCGTCGGCATCCGGCGCGGCTGGGCCGGGCTCGTCGACTACGTGCCCGACGCGAAGGTCGACAACAGCGAGAGCGTGCAGCCGCTGACCGAGGCCATCGTCAATCGCGCGGGCCGGACGGGCGGCACCTTCCTCCACACCTCCCGGGTGCGGCCCAGCCACCTGCCGCGCGAACGCCTGCCGGCCCATCTCACGGGCTACGCCGAGCCGGTCAACGACGTCACCCGCGACGTGCTCCGGAACCTCGAGCACCTCGGCGTGGACGTCCTGATCCCCATCGGCGGCGACGACACCCTGAGCTACGCCAAGCGCCTGCACGACGAGGGGGTGCACGTCGTCGCGATCCCGAAGACGATGGACAACGACGTCTACGGCACCGACTACTGCATCGGGTTCAGTACCTGCGTGACGCGCACCATCGAACTGACGCACTCGTTGCGCACGTCGGCGGGCTCGCACGAGCGGTTCCTCGTGATCGAGGTGTTCGGGCGCTATGCCGGCTTCACGGCCCTGCTGCCGGCGATGGCGGGCGCGGCGGACCGCTGCGTCATCCCCGAGCATCCGGTGGACGTGGAGCGCCTGACGGAGCTGCTGGTGCTGGACCGCAACCGGAATCCGAGCCACTACGCGGTCGTGCTCGTGTCGGAGGGCGCGCGCCTGACCTCCCAGGAGGGCATGAGCTTCGAGGGGGAAGAAACGGACATGTTCGGGCACCGCAAACTGGGCGGGATCGGGGATCGGGTGGGCGCGGCCCTGAAGGAATCGTCTGCGAAGTACAACAACGGCCGTCGCATCGACGTCGTCAACCAGCGGCTGGGGTACCTCGTGCGCTCCGGCGATCCCGACGCGCTCGATTCCATCGTCCCGATGGCCTTCGGCAACCTCGCGCTCGAGCTGGTCATGCGGAAGGAGTACGGCCGTCTGGTCAGCATCCACCGCGGGTTCTACGACAGCGTGCCGATCACGAGCGTCACATCGGAGAAGAAGGTGGTGAACGTCGCGAAGTACTACAACACCGACCGGCTGCGGCCGATCTACGACTTCGACGGCGCGCCGCTGTTCATTATGACGAGCGACTGACCGGGCCGCGCCCCGGTTCTTCGCAGACGTTTCAGGGTTCCTTCAGCGCCCGAGCCGTATCGTCGCAGTGCGTTGCGGCTGGCGCCATCAGGTCGGTGGTGCAATCGCGGCCCATTCGGGTCGCGAGGGAGCCGCCGGGCCCCTGCAGCAGTCGGGTACGGGGTTCTCGAGACCGGCGGAAGTCGGTCGCGCCGCCCGCAACGCACCGCATACGATGATGGCGTGGCGCTCTAGGCCACGCCATCGTCTTTTCCTGGTGCGCCGGCGGCCCCTATCAGGTCAGGGCGCTGCGTGCCTCCGGCCGGTCGCGAAGGTACCACGCAGCGGCTCGCTGCCCGGCGCCGGATGTGTTTCGGCGTTCTTCCACTGGGCCGTCGACATGTCGGGTACGACTCCGCCGCCGACCGTCGGCAGGGTTACGTAGGATCCCCAGAGGGAGTCGCCCGCCAGCCGGCCCTCGAAGCGGGTGATGGCTTCGGTGGTGGTGTTCGGGACCTGGTAGGGCCCGATCTCGAACACGATCATCGAGTCGCTCAGCTCGACCGGGCGCAGCACGATGGCCGCCGCGCCGGGCCCGGCGAACGTCAGGGTCCCCGAAAGCGCTCCGTCCGCTCCGGCGGCCAGGTGCGTCGCGAACGGGACGCCCGTATCCGCGGCGCTCTGGACGAAACGGCCTTCCCAGTCGCCCGCGTATCGATCGGCGGCGCTCACGGCCGCCTGTGGTTTCTCGCGGGCGCACGCCGCCGCCACGACGAGGGAGAGACACAGCATTGTTCGCACGATCCGGCCTCCGCAAAGGATGCCCCAAGCTACACCCTAGCCGGCCTGGGCGTAGGCCTGCTGCAAGCTTGCGATGTCGATCTTCTTCATTTTCAGCATCGCCTGCATCGTGGCATTCGCCTTCTTGGGATCCTTGTCCGTCAGCATCTTGCCCAGCACGGTGGGAATGATCTGCCAGGAGAGGCCGAACTTGTCCTTCAGCCAGCCGCACTGATCCTCCGATCCTCCCGCGGTGAGCTTCCGCCACAGCTCGTCGACTTCCTGCTGCGTCTCACAGCTCACGAAGAGGGAGATCGCCGGGGTGAAGGTGTATTGCGGGCCGCCATTCAGCGCGTAGAACGTCAGGCCTTCAAGCTGGAATGTGACCGACATGGCCTTCCCCTTCGGGCCCGACACGCTCAGCACCTTCGAGTTCTTGAAGATCGAGACGTAGAACTCCGCCGCCGCTTCAGCGTCGCCGTTGAACCACAGGAATGGGGTGATCTTCTGCATGGGAGTCTCCTTGGTGTGATGCGGAGTATCGGTGGTTACGCGGCCCCGCCCGGGGTCGACGTCAACAGCGCTTCCAGCCGGTCGAAGCCCACGGCCAGGCCCTGCTCCATGGGCGACTTGAGCACGGCATCGCGCGCCTCGCGCGACTCGTACCGCATCGTCTGGGTGAGGAACGTGCGGCCCGACCGCTCCACGAGCTCCAGCGTGCTCACCGCTTCGCCCGGATACCACGACTCGTCGAATTTCTCCGTGGCGACGAGGCGCTCCGGCGCCGCGATCTCGTGATACACGCCGCCCATGCCCATCTCGGCGCCGTTCTGGAGGTGCCGCCACACGTAGCGGTAGGCGCCCCCGACCCGCAGGTCGATCTCGCACACCGGCATCGACCAGCCGTCGGGCCCGAGCAGCCAGCGGCGGACGAGCTCGGGCTTGGTATACGCGTCAAAAACCAGGCGGCGCGGCGCAGCGAAGTCCCGCGTGATCGCGATTTCCCGCTCCCCGTTCGCGGTGACCCGCAGCGTTCCGGTGTGTTTCATCGGTCGATCTCCCTCATCCCTTGGTGGATTTGCGGGGCGGCCGCTGGGCCTGCAGCTGGTCGAGCAGGTCGTCGAGCTGGCGGAACCGGCCTTCCCAGAAGCGGCGATAGCGCTCGAGCCAGGCCGTCGCCTCCGCGAGCGGCCGGGCTTCGAGCCGGCGCGGGCGCCGTTGCGCGTCGCGTCCCTGCGAGATCAGCCCGGCGCGCTCCAGCACCTTGAGATGCTTGGAGATGGCGGGCTGGGTCATGGCGAACGGCTCGGCCAGCTCGCTCACCGAGGCCTGGCCCTGCGCCAGGCGTGCCAGGATGGCCCGGCGCGTGGGATCGGCGAGGGCCGCGAACGTCGCATCGAGGCGCGCGGGAGCGGAGGCTCTCATGACCATGGCCGGTCCCCCTGTAAATAACTGTTCAGTTCCATAACCAACTGGTAATCTATTGGGGACACGCCCGCCTGTCAAGCGGCGCGCACGGCCATGCGGCTACGGGGCGTCGCGGCCCACGCCCAGCGCGTCGGCCACGCGGTTGATGTAGTTGAACCAGGCCGCGATCAGGGTGATCTGCAGGATGGCGCGGTCGTCGAACCCCGCCGCCCGGAGGCGGTCGTGGTGGGCGGGCCCGATGCGGGTGGCGTCCTGCGTGAGCTGCACGACGTAGTCCAGCATGGCCCGGTCCGCCGCCGCGATGGGGGCGGTGGCGTAGTCGTGCTCCAGCGCCGCCACCAGCGCTGGATCCAGCGTGACCCGACGCAGAAACTCTGCGTGAGAGGTGATTCAGTACCGGCACCGGTTCGTGACGGACACCATCGTCGTGATCATCTCGTGCTGCCGCCGCGAGAGCGGCAGCTCGGGCGACATGAGCACGCCGAAGGTCGCGAACGCATGGTAGAGCGCGTCCGGGATGAGGCTGTGGGAGGCGACGATGCCGGACGTCCCGTCCGCCGTGGGCTGCACCGGAGTCGCGTACTCCCTGGGGTACAGCGCCTTCTGGGCCTCGAGGGCCGCCCGCAGCTTGTCGTCCGCTTCCTGCGCCGGGATGGTACGAATCCAGGTCATGGCGTGTCGTCCAGTAGAGGGGTGAAACGCCGGCGAAACACAAACAAATATACCGGGAGCCCAAGTCCCACGATCGCGACGCCGAGCAGCGCCTGCGCCGGATCGTGGCCCACGAGCAGCAGCAGCAAGATGGCGACGAGGACGAGAAAGACCACCGGCGTCACGGGGTAGCCCGGCGTCCGGAAGGCCGGGGGCGCGCTCGCTCTCGCCCGGCGGCGCAACACGAACAGCGCGGCGACGGTGAGGGCCACGAACAGCACCGTGACGAAGATGAAATACGACAGGATTTGCCGGAACGTGCCCAACAGCACCAGCAGCGACGCCAGTCCCGCCTGCAACGCGATGGCCCGTGCCGGCGTGGCGAGACGTGGGTGGACGGCGGCGACCGCCTCGAAGAACACGCCGTCCCGCGCCATCGCGTAATACACCCGCGGCAGGGCCATCAGCAGGGCGAGGAGGCTCCCGGCCACGGCAACGATGACGATGCCGGCGAAGACCTGGCCGCCCGCGCGCCCGAACAGCGCCTCGCCCGCCTGGGCGGCGAAGGTCTCGCCGGAGGTCACGTGCTCGAGCGGAATCAGGTAGAGGAATACCGTGCTCGTGAGCACGTACACCATCGTGACGACCGCCACGCCGATGGCCAGGGCGCGCGGCACGGTGCGCGCGGGGTCGCGGGCCTCGCCAGTGAGCTTGGTGATCTCCCACCATCCGCCGAACGCGAAAAACGCTCCCACCAGGCCGGGAGCGAGCGCTCCCGGCAGCGGATCCGACCCGGGGCGCTGAGCCACGAACGGCACGAAGTTCGACCAGTCCCCCAGGCCCCGGCCGATCGCCAGGACCACGATGAGACCGAGGGCGGCGAGCTTGAAGGCGGTGAGCCAACGCATCAGGCCGGCGCTGAACCGGACGCCGGCCATGCTCACGGCCGCGAGCGCGAGGATGGCCCCGATCGCTACGAGCTTGAGCCCCCAGCCGGAGAGGTGCGCCACGTAGCCCACGTAGCTCGCGAGGCCCATCGCCAGCGCCGCTGTGATCCCCGGGTCCATCACGAGCAGGCATTTCCACCCGTACAGGAACGCCACGGCGGGCCCGTAGGCGCGGCGCAGGTACACGTAGCCCCCGCCGGCCTCGGGAGACCGGGCCGCCAGCTCGCCGTAACACAGCGCCCCGGTGAGCGCCATCACGCCCATGAGGAGCCAGACGACGAGCAGCCAGAAGGGCGAGCCCAGCGACCGGGCCATGCTCGCCGGCGTGAGGAAGATCCCGACGCCGATCACCTCGCCGATCACGAGGGCGGTGACCGAAACGAGGCCAAGCTGACGAGGGAGCGCGGCGCGACTGACGGTCGGGTCGTGCACGGGCGGGCAAAGCTCCGCCCGCGAGCCTGGGAGCGCAAGGCGGGGCACATGGCTTGCGGCTTGGTGACGACTCCGTTCCTCGCGGGAGCGGCACAAAGCGCGGCCGTCAAGGGCCCCGCGAAATGCGCGACGGCCGACGCGCACCGCTCAGCGACGTCGTGGTCGCACGACCCGCATCCTCGTCAATCGAGGATGCGGGACTCTCCACGTTCGGCGCCGCTCAGCTCCCCAGCGTGCGGGATCCCGACTTCTCCCAGTTGAGGAACAGGAACCCACCGGGCGCGTCGAACTTGGCCTCGCCCGGCCCCGGCAGGATCTGGAGCTGCAATTCGTCGATCTTGTTCTTGGAGCAGTCCCAGCACGCGAGCGCGAAATCGCCGGCCCGCCGGGTGTGCGACAGCAGCATGACGTGCGTCTGGGCGTTGTCGCTCACGAGCTGACCGTTGCGATACAGGTGCCCGACGGCCCACAGCGCGACGGCGCTGTTGATCGTCGGCACGAGCGGCGTGTGCACTCCGGTGTTGCCGTGGTAGTAGAGACCCATGATCACGCCACCGAAGCGGGGATGATGCGGGACGTCCTTCGTCTGCACCCGGTCCAGCACGAGCTTCCAGCGCGTGCCGTCGCGGGTGGTGAACTCCGCAGTCCCGTC
>DATDED010000463.1:0-2015 GCA_036523455.1 Gemmatimonadales bacterium | reverse complement strand
CACTAGCGCCAGCGCCGTGCGACGTCCCGGGACCGCCCGGTCGGCGGCCTTCCCGTGGACCTCGATGGAGCGGACGCGCACCTCGCGATCCAACGGCAGGAGCCGGACCGCATCTCCCACGGCGACCGTGCCGCTCCAGGTGGACCCGGTCACGACCGTGCCGGCCCCCGGGAGGGCGAATACGCGGTCGACCGGCAGCCGGAACAGGTCGTCTTCGGAGCGACCCGGCAGATCCGCGCTGAGCCGGCGCAGCGCGTCGCGCAACGCGTCGAGCCCCACGCCGCTCACGACGGAGGTGGCGATGGGCGGATCCCAGCGCACCGGGCTCCCGGCGAGCCGCGCGGCGAGCTCGGTCTCGACCAGCGCAAGCCAATCGTCGTCCACCAGGTCGCGCTTGGTGAGCACCGGGATGCCGCGCCGCACTCCCAGCAGCTCCACGATCGCAAGGTGTTCCGCGGTCTGCGGCATGATCCCCTCGTCGGCCGCCACGACCAGCAACGCCGCATCGATCCCGGTCGCTCCGGCGAGCATGTTCCGGACGAAGCCTTCGTGACCGGGGACGTCCACCACGCTCGCCTCGAGGCCCTCCCCGAGGTCGATCGGGGCGAAACCCAGGTCGATCGTGATGCCGCGGCGCTTCTCCTCTTCCCAGCGGTCGGTGTCCACCCCCGTCAGTGCCTTGACGAGCGCGGTCTTGCCGTGGTCGATGTGACCGGCGGTGCCGACTACGAAGCGATGGAGGGGGGCCACGCGCGGCGCTCCCAGAAGACGAGCGCGGGGAGGCTCTCCGCCGTCCCTGCGTCCTCGAGGTGATGGCGGACGAAGCGGGCCGCGAGGCGCCGGTGCGCGGCGGCGTGCGGCGCGTCGAGCTGCGGCAGCGGGGCGCGTGGATCGAGCATGGCGCAGAGATCCCGCCACGCATCCCAAGGCAGCCTGGTGAGCGTCGCGGGGGGCCGCGAGCGCAGGCATGTCTCGCACAACACACCACCCTCGGCGGTGCTGAACGCCACCGGCACCGCCTCCCCGCCCTCCCCGACCGCCGCGGAGTCCCGCACGCAGACACGGAGCGACGGCTCGAATCCGAGCACCCCGAGCAGGCGCCAGACGGCCCGAATCCCCGCGGCATGCAGCGTGTCCCCGGAGACCACTACCAGGTCGTCCAGCGCCCCGGTGAATGCGTCGTACAGCGCGGGGAGCGGCGCCGGGGACGCCATGCGCACCATCAGCTCGGCCAGCACCGTGGCGGCGGCGAAGCGATCCAGATCTCCGGCCAGCTCGCGGCGCAGCCGCTCCACGTCGAACGCCGCCAGGGTCTGCAATTCACGGTTGTCGCGGTAATACAGCTGTGCTTCACCCTCGCTCAGCAGCTCGAGGCCGGCTCCAAAGCGGCTCTTGGGACGCGACACGCCCTTGGCGATGGCGCTCTGCACCCCGAGGTCCCGCGTCGCGAGACGGACGATCTTCGACGTCTCGCTGTAGCGGTAGGTACGCAGCACGACGGCAGGAGTCGTGACCAGGGACATGCCCTACAAGATAGCCACCCCCGGTCAGGGTCCCCGCTCAATCACGATGTACCGCGCGTCGTCCCGGGCAACGGTCTCGAACCAGGCGATGAGATCCTCCACCCGGTCGGGCGAGTAGACACCGCGTGCTCCGGTCAGGCGACGCGTCACGTGCAGCACCCGCCCGTCCTGCGTGTAGCGCGCTTCGTAGTGGCCGAAATCGCTGGGCGCGTCCACGTTCGCCGGAAGCCGCGCATGCCACCCCTCGGGCAGGGTCAGGTTCAGGTCCTCCTCGTCCACTCCTTCCCCGCTGACACCCGGTGCGCTGATGGGAAAGCGTCGGGGGCCGCGCGCCCGTAGATCGTCGGCCAGCCCCTGCGTGGCGTACGTGCGGATCGGCAGCGTCAGGATCACGGTGTTGCCCGAGCTCGTGGCCGCCCGGCCGTTGTGGATGGCGACGGCCATGTGCGGCTCGGCGGCGAGGTCCTTGCCGTCGAACAGCACCAGGCTGTC
>DATDED010000462.1:0-3736 GCA_036523455.1 Gemmatimonadales bacterium | reverse complement strand
TATTAGGTTTGCACCATGCATGCACAGCCCCGGGTGACCGCGCCCCGTTCCAGCAGTGCCGTCGCCTGCACCATGGTCGTTCTGGCCATCGTCGCCTCACTCACCGCGTGTACCGTGGACCGGAGCCGTTCGCCGGTGTGCGGCATGGCGCTGCTCGTGGGGCCGAACCTCATCCTGCAGCAGTTGGGCGACGCGCGCGCGCTCCTGACCGATGCACCGCGTGGCCTGCCGGGCACGCTGCCCGTGCGCATCACCGGCCAGCCCGACACCGGCCGTGCCGCAGTCAACGCGGACCGGGGCGGCCTTCTGCTGGAGCTCGACGGCAATCTGATCCCCGAGATCTCGGTGGATTCCTCGGGCCGGGACTCGACGGTGTTCGGCGTGCTGCTGGTGGACGACTCCACCGCCGTCGTCTACGGCGTGCTCATGTACGAGCGGCCGCGACCACCGGCGGACTACCCGCGGGTCGGGACGCTCTCCGATCCGCGCCGCGCCATCCCGATCTACGGGCTGCGCGTGAACTGGCGGGACCTGAGCAATCCGCGCTGCCCGCTGTTCGGCAATCCCACCCCGTGAGCCCGCGGCGGGTCGTCGCGGTCAGTGCCACACGGCGCACCGACGCCGGCCGGGAGCGGATCGCCCTGAATGCGAACTACGTGCGGGCGCTCATGGCGGCCGGCCTGACCCCGTTGCTCGTCCCGCCCCTGCTCGCAGCGGATCGCGCTGGGGAAGTCCTCGATGCCGTCGCCGGCCTGGTGCTCACGGGAGGCGAGGACGTTCATCCCTCAATCTACCGGGCGACGCCACACGCCAGGCTCGAGGCGACGGACCACTCGCGCGACGCCATCGAGCTGGCGCTGTATCAGGCCGCGCGCGCGCGGAGCCTTCCGGTGCTCGCCATCTGTCGCGGCATCCAGCTGGTCAACGTCGCGGAGGGTGGAACACTGTTCCAGGATTTGCCCAACGAACATCCCTCATCCGTCAATCACGCCGACCCGAACGGCCGCCACGCGCTGCGGATCGAGCCGGGGTCGCTGCTGCACCGCACGGTCGGCGATCCGGCGAGCGTCAACAGCCGGCACCATCAGGCGGTCCAGACCCTCGCGCCGGGATTGCGCGCGGTGGCCTGGGCCGAGGACGGCGTGATCGAAGGCGCAGAGCTGCTCGACGGTGGCGCGGGGTGGGTGCTCGCAGTGCAATGGCACCCCGAGGATGACGTCGAGAAGGGATTGTTCGAGGGGTTCGCCCGGGTCGTCTCGAACGGACACTGATTCCCCCCGGACACCTACAGACTGCGCAGCACCCGATCGTCGGTGATGACGTTGGGAAAGATCACGCGATCGCTCAGCCGGTTCAGCGCCTGCCGCACCGCCGGGAATCGCTCGGACGCGAGCCGGTAGATGGCCGCCACACCGTACCGCTCCGCCAACGAGTGCTCCGCCGCCGCCCCGAACCCCCGGCGACCCAAAGCGTCGTAGTAGGGCAGATCCGGTCCACCGCGGCGCGCGCGCCGCACCGCGATGAAGTCGGGAAACAGGCCCGCCAACCACAGGGCGTAATTGCCCAGATGCGCCTGAAGCAGGAAGCGCCGCTCCGGCGGCCCCTGATCCTGGGCCAGATCGTTCACTATTTCGGTCAGATAGTGGTAGGTTTGGTCATCGGCCGGCTCGGGCCGGGAGGCACGGTCCCCCCGACCGAATTCGAGCAGCAACGCGGCCAGGTAGTCTGCCAGGGGACGGTCGTCCAGGTCGGCGGCCAGCAGCGCGTGGCGTACCGCCACGTAGGCGAACAGCGCCGCCGACGGGACCGCGAGCGAGCGCAAGGTCAGCAGCGCCTCGAGCAGCCCCGGCTCGTCCAGCAGGCCATCGGGGCCTTCCGTGGCGAGACGGTGCTCCGCGCGGGCCCGCGCCCCCGGTTCTCGGCGCCCCAGGGCGACCAGAACCAGTCGGCAATCCGACCCGCGCAGGCGGGCTCGAACGTTCGCGAGGATCATGCACCAGGCCTCATCGACTTCTACACCTCCGACGCCACCGTCTCAAGCCGATCTGCTCGCCCGGCTCACCGTGCTGTCGCGAGAGCTGGCCGGCGCCTACCGGCCCGCCACGGTGATCGAGCGGCTGGCTGCGGCGATCACCGAGTTGCTCACGCCCGACCGCCTCACGATCGTCGCCCTGGACGTGGACTCCAACCGGTTGCAGATCGCGTACCACCGCGGTGGTGACCGGCCGCACATCGAGGACCCCCTGCTGCAGCTGCCGCTGCGGCGTGGCCCGATGGTGTTCACCCGTCACGTGCTGGAGGAGGCCGCCCGGCACGGAGTGACGGTGACGCAGGACGTCGCCGCCTGCATGGGCGCGCCGATCCAGGCCGTCGGCCGCAGCATCGGCGTGGTGACCGTCGCCTCGCGGCGGGCCGGCGCCTTCGGCCCCCCGGAGCTCGCGCTGCTGACGGCGGTCGTGGCGCAGGCGGCCATCGCGCTGGAAAACGCCCGCCTGCTCCAGCTGCTCTCCTCCGGGAAGCGGCAGTGGGAGCTGACGGTCGACGCCATCAACCAGGCGATCTGCATCGTGGGCGAACAGGGGATCGTCCGTCGCGCCAACCGCGTGTTCGCTGATCTGGTGCACCTCCCCGTGACGGAGCTTCCCGGCCGCCCCTGGCTTAGCCTCGTACCGCCGGCCTGGGGCGCGGTGGTCTCGCGCGCGCTGGTCGAGCCCGGGGCGCACGAGATCCGCACCCCGGAACGGGTATACACGGTGAGCGCGATCCGCATGGAGGGCGCCGACGACGAGGCGGCGGTGCTGTCGTTCGAGGACCATACGGAGAAGCGGCGGCTCCAGGATCAGTTGATACAGTCTGAGAAGATGTCGGCGATCGGTCAACTGATCGCCGGTATCGCCCACGACCTGAACAACCCGCTCGCCTCGGTCGTGGGGTTCGCCGACTTCCTGGCCGAGTCGGGGGATGTCCCCCCGGCGCTGGCCGAGCCCCTGCGCGTGATCCGCCAGGAGGCCGAGCGCGCCGCGACGATCGTGAAGAACCTGCTGTCGTTCGCGCGGCGCCAGGAAGGGGAACGGTTGCCGCAGCCGGTGCAGCCGCTCCTCGAGTCGGTGCTGGCCCTCCTGAAGAACCAGATGATGTCGCTCAAGGTCGAGACGACGCTCACGATCGAGCCGGGCATCCCCGACATCGAGATGAACCCGAATCAGATCACGCAGGTGTTCGTCAATCTGCTGAACAACGCCGCTCAGGCGATCGCGAGCACGGGCAAGGCCGGCCACATCACGGTGACGGCCAAACGCTGGCTCGACGGCGTCGCCGTCAGTGTGGCCGACGACGGACCCGGCATCCCGGAGGAGCTGATGCCGCGGGTGTTCGAGCCCTTCTTCACCACCAAGACCGAGGGCGAAGGGACGGGACTGGGGCTCTCGATCTGCCAGGGCATCGTGAAGGAGCACGGCGGACGGATCACGCTCGAATCGAGCCTGGGAGCCGGGGCGACCTTCACCGTGGAGCTGCTGGGCGGCAGCCGGCCGGCCCGCCCTTCTCAGCCGGCTCCCCAGGTGGCCGCCGGCGGCGCCCTTCGGGTGCTGGTGGTGGACGACGAGCCGCACATCCTGCACTACATGCGCGCGACGCTCGAAAGCTGGGGGCACACGGTCGAGGTCGCGAGCGACGGGACCGAGGCCGTGGAGCGGGCGCTGGTGACGCCGTTCGACGTCATCATCTGCGACCTGCG
>DATDED010000461.1:0-2520 GCA_036523455.1 Gemmatimonadales bacterium | reverse complement strand
GACGCGTCTCGGCGAGGATCGACACCCGGTCCCCCGCCGCGATCCCGAGCTCCCGCAGCCCGAGCGAAACGGTCACGACGCGATCGGCCAGCTCCTGGTGCGTGATCGCCCGCCACGTGCCGCCCAGCTTGGCGCGCAGCGCCGCCGGGCGTTTCCCGGCGTGCCGATCGACGGCCGTGAAGAACAGCTCGGTGAGTGTACCAGTATTCACGGCAGGAACTCCACCACGAAGGTGACGGGAGACCCGGCAACGGGCGCGCCGTTGGCGTGCCGCGCACTCGCGGTCACCACGGCCGAATCGGGCCTGACCCCGGTGAGGCGGACCTGGAACACCGCAATTCCGGAGCCGTTGGTCAGCACGGTGTCCCCCGGGACCAATGTGAGCCCGGATCCTCCCGGAGGGAAGTCAATGCTCAACGCCACCTTCACATTCGCGTTCACGGTGGTGCCCGGGGGACCGAAGGCGTGGATCTGGAGGCTGTCGGAGAGGGAGTCGGGAGTCGAGACGATCACGGTAGTTCGGGTCGGCCCGTCGGCCCTGATCGAATCGAGAGCGGCCCGGATCGTGATGACCACGGGGCTGGAGCGCAGGGTCCCGCTGCGGGCCAGCAGTCTCCCGGTGCCGGTGAATCGTCCCAGCGTGGCGCCGGTGAGCGGATTGACCACCTGCAGCGTGCTGTCGAGCGCGCTCCAGGTGATGTCTGCCGCGACCGAATCGCCCCGGCCGTTCAGGGCCCGGGCCCGCGGGTGCAGCGTGTCGCCCACTTCGACGCGGGCGCTGTCGGGGACGATGACCTCGATGGCGACGACGGCGTCGAAATCGGGGGTGAGCGCCGTGCAGGCCGTGGCGGCGCCGACGACGAGGGCGGCGATCCGCCTCAGGGAGCCTCCGCCGAGAGCGGCGGTGGGGGCGCGGGGGGAGCGGCGGCGGGCGGCGTGGCCCCGAGTTCCTGCAGCGCCTGCGTTGCGTGCTCGACCCAGCGCTGCGCGTCGGGGCCGCGGGGCGGCTGGGCGAGGAACGCCCGCAGGTGCTGGGCGGCGCCGTCGGGATCGCCCCGCTTCAGGAGCAGAAAAGCGAGGCCGTAGTGCGCGCCGGCGAGCGTGTCGTCGAGCTCCAGCGCGCGCCGGTAGTGGCGAATCGCTTCGTCGAGGCGGGCGGTCTTGGTGAACGCGATCGCCATGTTCTGCAGGATACGCGCGTCGTTGGGATGATCGCGCAGCGCCAGCCGGTAGGAGGTGAGCGCGGCTTCGTAGTCACCCTGCCGTTCGAGCGCCAGTGCCTCGTTGAGATAGTCGAGCCGCTGGGGGTGCAGATCCCCGGACGGCCCGCCGAACAGCCGGCGCCAGAAACCCATGCCGCGAAAATAGCTTGCGGCCGCTCCGGAAGGCAATGTAGCTTCACGCGCATGTCGTCCGGTCCGCCCTTCTCCGCACCAGCCCCGCGTCGTGCCCGCCCCGGCCGTGCCGCACCCACCATGCCGCTCGTCGTGGATTGGCAGTTCTTCGGAGAGCTGTGTCGCGTGCTGGCGCTGAAGGTCTACCAGGCGTACGACCCCGATCTCATCCTGGGCATCGCGAAGGCGGGCGTGATCCCGGGCGCGGTGGTCGCGAGCATTCTGCAACGCGACTTCGCGTCGATGGCCATCAGCCGCTCCGAAAGCGGCGCGCGGCCCGTCGTGATCGCGGGTCCCCCCAAGCTCGTCACCGGGCGGCGCGTGCTCATCGTGGACGAGACGTGCGACACCGGCGATACGATGAAGCTGGCCCTGGCCGCCGTCCGCGACTTGAAGCCCGCGGCGGTGAAGACCGCCGTGAGTTTCCGCACCGGCCCCTACGCGCCCGACTACCACGCGCTCGAGACCGACAGCTTCATCATCCTTCCCTGGGACCGCGAGATCATCGTGGACGGGGAGATCGTGGTGCGCCCCGACTACGCCGAGAAGCTCCGGGTCACGGAGGAGTGAAGGACCGCCTCCGCGCGGCGCTCGAGGCCTCCCGCGCCGACTACACCGAAATTCGCGTCGAACACACCTGGAGCTCCGCCGTGAGCTTCCGGGGAGCGCGCCTCGAGTCCGCCGTAGCGGGCGAGGACCGCGGCGGCTTCGTGCGCGCGCTGCACGCCGGGCACGGCTGGGGTATCGCGGCCTTCACCTCGCTCGACGCGCTGCCCGCGATGGTGCGCCGCGCGACCGAGCTGTCCCGGGCGGTGCGCCTGGACGAGCCGATCCGCCTCGCTCCGGTGGCGCCGGTCACCGCGGAGGCGATCCTCGACCTTGACGGCGACGTGCGCGGGGTGCCGCTGTCCGAGAAGAAGCGCCTGCTCGAGGGCTACAACGGGGAGATGCTGGCCGTTCCGGGCGTGGTGGATACGCAGGCGTCCTACCACGACGACGTGACCGAATACTGGTACGCCAATTCCGAGGGGACGTTGCTGCACGAGCTGCGCCCCGAGATCACGCTGTCGGGCACGGCGATCGCGCGCCGCGACGGGACCATCGAGAAGGGGCTCGAATCGATCGG
>DATDED010000460.1:0-7178 GCA_036523455.1 Gemmatimonadales bacterium | reverse complement strand
CCAGATACGCATTGGCAAGGTTGAATAACCCGTCGCGGCTCTGCGGGTTGTGGGCCAGTCCTGCTTCGAAGGCCTGGGCGGCCAGGCTATAGTTCTGTGCGGCCGTCGCTTCCCGCTTCTTCACGGAGTCGGCCGCCACCGAGTCGCACTGTGCAACAATGAGCCGCCGCTGTGCGGGGGTCCGGCCCGCCGCACGTGACCGACGGCAATCTGCGCTGACGCGCACGGTATCGGGATACGGCGGCGCGCCGTTGTAGATCGAGACGCCCGCGTTGAAGAGGCTGAGTGCGTCCATCGAGTCGGCGTGCGCGATGATGGTCGCATAGACGGACATGGCCGAATCCTTCTGCCCGGCGGTCTGCAGGACGTCGCCCAATCGCGCCAGCGCTTGCGCGTCGTTGGGCTCGACCTTCAGGTACTCCGCATACCCCGAGGCGGCGGAGTCGTACCGCTGCGCCGCATAATAGGCGTTGGCGAGATTGTACATCGCGTCGTTCCTCTCCCGGGCGAACTTGGGATCCTTCGCCGATACGATGCCCAGGCGGAAGTACTTGGCGGCGGAATCGTAGCGGGTGCGCGTTGCCGCGTCGTACGCCGCCCGGAACTGCGAATCGGGCACCGCCGGGTTCATCCGGCGGAACGACGACTCCGGCAGGTACGTCTCGGCCGGCATGTTGAAGAACGCGGTGGCCAGGGTCGTGAGCCCCTGCGGTTCCTCATCGTAGATCACTGCCGCCCGCCGGAACGCCGCGACGGCGGAGTCGTATTGCTGCGCGTTCAACGCCGCCACGCCGGCGTTGAAGGCCGGCACCCAGAGCGAATTGCGCCGGAACAACCAGATGTCGTCCTTGCAGCCTGGAAAGAGCGTCTCGGCCCTGTCGAAGGCCGAATCCGCGCCATAGACATCGTTCTGGATCACGTAGTAGCGCCCGAGGTAGTACCAGGCGGCAGGATTCTTGTCTTGCCCGCCGGAGGTGAGCGCCTGCGTGAGCGACCGGTTCGCGTCGCCCAGGTCCTTCTTCTTCTGGTCGTCGAACCTGGTTTGTGCGGCGCTCTTCAGGTACAGCACCGCGCTGTTGACGAGATAGTTCCCCGGTTTGATGTCGCACTTTGCCGGCACCCACCCCTGGCCCGCCAGTGCGGACCCCAACGCGACGCTGCCGATCACCAGGCCGATAAGCTTTCGCATGACGGAATCACTCCTTGGAGTTCGCAATCAAGGCCTCCGCACCGCGCTGCGCGGCGCGCGCCACTTCCAGCGGGGCCTGGCCGAGCGCCTCGGCCGCCGCAAGCACGTCGTCGTACTCCGGCTTCACCCGCGGCGGGCCACCCGCCTGCCCCTCGAGCACTTTCACCCGCACCTGCACATCCCCGCTCAGCCGGACCGTCACCTGACGCCGCGGCAGCGTCACCCGCTCGGCCCGCGTCCGGCGCACGCCGGCCGTCGTGCTGTGGCGGAACAGGGCGGCGGTGACCGCCGTGACGCACGACTCCGCCACGACGATCTCGCAGCGAAAACCGGTCCGGCCCTTCTTCATCTGCACCGGCCAGGTCTGGACGTCGAGCGCGCCAGCGGCCAGCAGCGCCTGACGCAGCGGCTCCACGTACTCGGGGCTCAGGTCGTCCACGTCGGTCGCCAGGACCGATACCTCACCCGCCTCGAGCGTCGGCTCGGCCAGGAAGATACGCAACGCGTTGGGGTACCCCTTCGGATCCCGCGAACCGGCTCCCCACCCGGCGCCGATCAATCGCCAGCGCTCGGGCGGCGACCCGGCCGAAAGTACCCGTAACAAGGCGGCGCCGGTCGGCGTCGTCGCTTCCCCTTCGACCGGACCCCCGGTCGCCAGCTCCATCCCTTCGAGCAGCAGCGCGGTGGCGGGTGCCGGCACGGGCAGCCGGCCATGGGCGGCCTCCACCCACCCGCTTCCGGCGGCCACGGGCCGATGATAAATCGCATCCACGCCGAGGCGCTCGAATCCCTCGATCGCCCCGACGATGTCGAGCACCGCGTCGACAGCACCGACTTCGTGCAGGTGCACGCGCTCCGGGGCGACCCCGTGCACGCGGCCCTCCGCCTCACCGATGGCGCGAAAAGCGCGCACCGCCCGCTCCTTCACCCACTCCGACACCGGCGCGCGCTCCACCAGACGGACCAGCTCGGCGACGTGACGCCCGTGCGGCTGCTCGGGGATCGCGAACTCCACCTGTTTGCACCCGACGGCGGCACGCCGCACATCGCGAATCGTGACGCGCACGCCGTCCAAACCCAGCCGCCCCGGCAGCTCCGCGAGCCAGCTCCCCGGGACTCCGAGCGAGAGCAATGCCCCGAGCGTCATATCGCCGCTGATCCCGGCGCAGGGGTCGATCACCGCGATAGGCATGTCCGAAGTCTTGCAATATAAACAGGTTAGGTCCGGTACAGCCACCCGGCGCCCGTATTGAAGAGCACGACGCTATCCTCGGCTCCGAGCGTGCCGCGCGCCAGCAGGACCCGCGCGGCTGCGAGCGTGGCGCCCCCTTCGGGAGCGGCGTCGATTCCCTCGGCCAGCTGGAGCTCGCGTGCGGCCGCCGCCAGATCCGCGTCGCTGACCGCGACGGCACCGCCTCCGCTCTCGCGCAGCGCCGCAAGCATCAAGCGATCCCCGAGTGGACCGGGAACCCGTAGGCCGGCCGCAATAGTGCGTGGGTCCGGCCAGGGGGTGCAGCGCTCGGCGCCACTCTCGAAGGCCGTCACCACCGGCGCACATCCGGCAGCCTGCACTGAATAGAAACGCGGCAGCGAGCCCGTGATCCACCCCGCCGCCTGCATCTCGTTGAAGGCCTTCCACATGCCGATCAATCCCGTGCCGCCTCCCGTGGGGTACACAATGGCGGAGGGAACGGTCCAGCCCAGCTGCTCGGCGAGCTCGAGACCGAGCGTCTTCTTCCCTTCGATGCGATAGGGTTCGCGCAGGGTCGAGACGTCGATCGCACCGCTCTCGGCCGCGTACGCCCGGGCCGCCTTGCCGCAATCGCCGATATGCCCATCGAGCAGCACGAGGTCCGCGCCGAAGCTGCGGATCTGGGACAGGATCGTGGACGGAGTCGTGGCGGGGGCGTACACCCGAGCCGTCACATGCGCGCGTGCCGCGTACGCCGCGAGTGCCACGCCCGCGTTCCCGGCCGTCGGTACCACGAACCGCTCCGCGCCGGCGCGCACGGCGCGCGTCACCGCGGCGGCCAGCCCGCGCGCCTTGAACGAACCCGTCGGGTTCACCGACTCATCCTTGATCAACAGCCGCCCGAAGCCGTATCGCGCGCCCAGCCGCGGTGCCTCGAGCAGCGGCGTGCCCCCTTCCCCGAGCGTCACCGGCTGCTCGCCGCCGGTCAACGGCAGCCATTCCCGGTAGCGCCACATCGTCCAGGGTCGATCGGCCAGCTCGGGCTTGAGACGGGGACCCGGACTCGCGCCATAGCGCACCAGGAACGGCGACCCGCACCGCTCGCACACGTCCGGGAATCCGTCGGCGCCGATGACGGCCTTGCAGCCCGAACACTCGAGCGACCACGGCAGTCGGCTCACCGTTGCTCCAGGCGATCGAGGATGCGGTCGGCCAGACGCTGGGAGAACCCCGGCAATGAGGCGATCTCGTCCCGGGTGGCCGTCCGAACACCGGCCACCGAGCCGAACCGCTCCAGCAGTGCCCGGCGCCGGCCCGGCCCCACGCCGGGAATGGCGAGCAACTCGGAGGTGATGGTGCGCTTGGCACGGCGGGTGCGGCTGTAGCTGACGGCAAAGCGATGCGCCTCGTCCCTGGCCCGCTGCAGCAGCTTCAGCGCGGGGCTACGCCGCGAGAGCCGCAACGGCTCCGCACGGCCGGGGAGGTACACCTCCTCCTCGCGCTTGGCGAGACTGGCGAGCGGCGTCGCCACGCCCACGTCGGCGGCTGCGGCCACCGCCGCCGCCAACTGTCCCCGCCCGCCGTCCACGACTACCAGATCCGGCAACGCCTTCTGCTCGTCCAAACGGCGGCGCAGGAAACGGGTCACCACTTCGTGGACGGCCGCGAAGTCGTCCTGTTGCGCACCCCGAATGCGATAGCGCCGGTACTCGGCCTTCTTGGGACGACCCGCCTCGAACCACACCAGCGACCCAACCGTGTCGCGTCCCTGGTTGGTGGAGATGTCGATGCACACGAACGCGCGCGGCACGCTGGCCAGCCCGAGATCCCGCCCCAGCGCGTACACCGGATCGGCCGCCCGCTCTTCGACGTCGAACGATTCGAGCAGCAGGCTCTCCAGCAGATGGCGTGCGTTCTGGTCGGCCAGCTCGACCAGCTTCGCATTGGTGCCCCGCTGCGGCACGAGCCACTCGACCCCGGGCGCCAGGACCCGCAACCCTTCGAGGTCGTCGGGGACGAACGGCAGCAACACCCGATGCGCCCGCGCCTCGAGCGGCAAATAGAACCGGACGAGGAAGGCCGACAGGACGCCCGCCTCCGGCTCGGCTCCAGCGTGCTCCAGGAACCGGTGCTCCCGGGCGATCAGCCGGCCACCGCGAATCCTGAGGAATACGCCGCAGGCATCGTCACCGTCGCGCGCCAGACCGATCGCGTCGGCGTCGTCGCCGCCGACCTGCTCCACGCTCTGCGGCCGCTCCACCTGCTCCAGCCACTGCAGCGCGTCCCGTAGCTGCGCCGCCCGCTCGAAATCTCGTTCCGCCGCCGCCTGCCGCATGCGCTCCCGCAGCCGGGTGCGGACTTCCAGCGTCTTCCCCTCCAGGAACAGGAGCACGTCGTCGATCATCCGCCGGTACTCGGCTTCGCTCTGGTAGCCCACGCACGGCGCCCGGCAGCGCTCGATGTGGTAGTCGAGACAGGGTCGGTTGGGCGCGTCGCGCGGCAGATCGTACTGACAACTGCGCACCGTGAACAGCCGGCGAATGATCCCCAGTGTCTGGCGCAACGTCCGCACGTCGGTGTACGGACCGAAGTACCGTGCCCCTTCGAGCTGCACCCGGCGTACCACCAGGACGCGGGGGAACGGCTCGCCGACCGTGACCGCGATGCGCGGATAACTCTTGTCGTCCCGCAGACGGATGTTGAAGCGCGGCTGGTGCTCCTTGATCAGGTTGTTCTCGAGCAGCAGTGCCTGGGCTTCGTTGGGAACGAGGATGGTCTCGAGATCGGCGATCTGCGCGGCGAGCGCGGCCCGCTCCGGCGTGTCCTGGTGGTCCGGTACGAAGTAGGCGGGGACCCGGCTGCGCAGGCTCTTCGCCTTGCCGACGTAGAGCACCTCGCCAGCCCCGTTCCTCCAGAGATACACGCCGGGCTGGTCCGGCAGCGCGGTGAGTTTGCGGGCGATCAGCGCAGGGATGTCCATAAGCGGGCAGCGTCGGGGTGCTGCAGCACCAGGGTGCACACGAAGTATCCGGCGCCAAAGATACCTACCACCACCACGGCCAGCGGGATCGGGGCCATCCCTGCCGCCAGGTGCGCCGCGCCGACCCCTCCGGCGGTCGCGACGAGGGCCGACGCCAGCGTCGTGGCGAAGGCGCGCCAGTCCCGCCCGCCCATCACGGTGCCGATGCGGCGATCGAGATCGCGCAGGTGCAGGATGACGTTCACCCAGGCGCCCAGGGACGAGCCGAGCGCGATTCCCGCCGGCCCGAAGCGGCGCATGAACAGGTAGGCGAGGGCGCTCGAGAGCATCACCGAGAAGGCGGCGATCTTCACCGGGGTGCGTGTATCGCGCAGGGCGTAGAATCCCGACGCGAACAGCTTCACCGTCGCCTGCCCCATCAGCCCGATCCCGTACGCCGCCAGCACGCCGCCGACAAGCGCCGTGTCATCCGCATCGAAACGGCCGGTCTGGAACAGGGCGGCGACCAGCACCGGTCCGAGCGCCGCGAACAGGAACGACGCCGGCACCACGAAGTAGGTGATGCGCCGGAACCCCGCCGCGATGCGGGTACGCAGCTGATCGTTGGGGCCGGCGCCGATGGCGTCACGGGACAGGTCGGGCAGCGACACGGCCGCCACCGACACCCCGAACACGCTGACCGGCAGGATCTGGATCAGCTGCGCGTACCCGAGGCTCGACACGCCGGCGGTTCCCGCGAATGATCCGAGCAGGGTGTCGATGAGGCCCGAGATCTGCGCCACGCCCGCCCCCAGCACCACCGGCGCCCAGGCCACCAGCACCTCCCGCACGCCGCCCACCCGTACGCTGAAGCGCAGCGCGATGCCCTGCAGCAGCCTCCAGCAGGCCGGCAGCTGGACGGCGACCTGGAGCAGGCTCCCGGCGACCGTCCCCCATGCCAGGGCGAGCGCCAGCTGGTGCAGACGGGCGTCTCCGGGCAGCCCCGGGGTGACGAGCCACGTCGCCGCGCCCACCAGGGCGACGATGCCGGCCACGTTCCAGAGCACCGGGGCGGCGTACGGCAGGAAGAACCGGCGGTGCGTGTTCAGGATTCCCAGACACCAGGCGGAGATCACCATCACGCCGGTCATGGGAAAGAGAATGCGGACCAGGGTGATCGTCAGCTGTCGCCGCGGGGCATCGAAGCCGGCCGCCACCGCGGTCGTGATCGCCGGCGCGAAGATGATCCCCAGCACCGCCAGGAGTCCCGTGGCCAGGAGCAGCAACCCCAGCACGGCGCCGGCCAGGGCGCGGGCGCCCGCCCGATCCCGCTCGTGCAGGGCGGCGTACACCGGGATGAAGGACGCGGAGAGCGTCCCCTCGCCGAGCAGGTTGCGGATGGTGTTGGGGATCTTTAGCGCCGCGCGGAAGGCGTCTGCGACGGCCGTGTGATTCCCGAAATAATAGGCGAAGACCCGCTCGCGGACGTACCCCAGCACGCGCGTAAGCAGAATGCCGGCGGCCACCTGCGCGGCGTGCCGGCCGCCGGAATCGGCGCGGCCTGCGGCGGGCACGGACTAGCTGCCGGAGGATCCCGGGGTCTTCGGCTTCTCGAGCAGCCGCTGCACGAACTGCAGCTCGTCCTTCATGCCACTGATCGAGCGGTGCAGCTCCTCCACCTCGCCCTCCAGCAGCTCGACCTTCCGGTGCAAGTCTCCCACCTCTCCGGTCCCGGTGCCGCCTCCCTCGAGCCGTCGGGCGATCGAGCGCCCCAGGGGGGAATCGACCAGGATCGCCACGATCGGGATCATCAGGGCGAGATCGGGATCATCAGGGCG
>DATDED010000459.1:0-10116 GCA_036523455.1 Gemmatimonadales bacterium | reverse complement strand
CTCGATGCCCGCTACGCCGGGCTGTACTCCGTGACCACGCACGACGGCATCACCGTCGAAGCGGAGCCGGTGGACAGCTCCGAGCAGATCGTCCGCGCGGTCCGCCCCGACACCGAGGTGGTCGCGGTCGACGAGGCGCAGTTCCTCGACGAGGGCATCGTGGACGTCTCGGACGCGCTGGCCGACCGCGGCGTGCGCGTGATCCTCGCGGGCACCGACGTGGACTTCCGGGGCCTGCCCTTCGGACCGATGCCCCACCTGATGTGCGCCGCCGAAGTGATCGACAAACTGCATGCCATCTGCGTCGTGTGCGGCGGTCCCGCGACCCGCAACCAGCGGCTGGTGGACGGGCAGCCCGCCCCCTGGAACAGTCCCACCATCATGGTCGGCGGCCACGAGAGCTACGAGGCGCGCTGCCGGCATTGCCACCGGGTGCCGCGGTCGGATGAGGACCAGACAGCCCTGCTCTGAACGGCTATCGGCTATCAGCTATCGGCTATCCGCTCAGCCGATAGCCGATAGCCGATAGCCGATAGCCCGTGCTGAACGTCGCCCTCACCGGCAACATCGCCGCCGGCAAGTCCACCGTCATCGCGCTGTTCCGGCGCTGGGGCGCCACGATCATCGACGCCGACGAGCTGGTGCGTGAGGTGGAGGCGCCCGGCACGCCGGTGCTTGCCGCCATCGCCCGTCGCTTCGGCGACGAGGTCGTGGCATCCGACGGCAGCCTGGACCGGGCCGCCCTGCGCGCCAAGGTACTCGCCGACGGCGCGGCCCTCGCGGCGCTCAACGCGCTGGTGCACCCCGCCGTGGAGCGGCGTCGCCAGACGCTGCTCGACGCCGCCCGCAAGCACGGCGACCGCATCGTGGTGAGCGACATCCCGCTGCTCTTCGAGGTGCTCGACCCCCAGCGCTTCGACGCCGTGGTCCTGGTGGACGCACCCGCAGCGGTGCGACGAGCCAGGTTGCGCGATCTCCGCGGTCTGACGCCCGAAGACGCCGACCGCATGATGGCCGTCCAGCTTCCCGCCGAGCGCAAGCGCGCGCGCAGCCAGTACGTGATCGACAACGACGGAACGCTGGAGGACCTGGAGCGGCGCGCCCGCGCGGTGTACACCGAGCTCGAGCGGCGCGCGGCGGCGAAACAGCAAGCTTGACATGGGTTTCCACGGTCCCTAGCTTCGCCCGCGTTCCCGCCAACCACCAGTCGAGAGCGACCCCGGCATGGCCAATATCCCCCAGGACCTTCGCTACACTCCCGAGCACGAATACGTCAAATCCACCGGCGATCCCAAGGTCGTGCAGATCGGGATCACCGACTACGCCCAGGGTGAGCTGGGTGACGTGGTATTCGTGGAGCTGCCGAAGCCCGGGGCATCGTTCACCAAGATGCAGGTGTTCGGCACGATCGAAGCCGTGAAGGCCGTGTCGGAGCTCTACTGCCCGGTCGCCGGAACGGTGGTGGAAGCGAACGGCGCCCTGGACGGTGACCCGGCCCTCGTGAACCGCGATCCCTACGGAGCGGGCTGGATGATCAAGCTCAAGGTGCAGGACCCCGCCGAGGTCGCCGCGCTGCTCGATGCAGCGGCATACGGGAAGCATATCGGCAGCAAATGAAGCCCGCTCGCATGTCGAACTCTGCAGATCTGGTCCACCCCGACGTCTTCCGCACCCGACACATCGGGCCCCGGCCCGAAGAGCAGCGCGAGATGCTTGCGCTGCTGGGCTACGACTCGATGGACGCCTTCATCGACGCCGTCGTGCCCGGGGACATCCGGCTGCGCCGCCCCCTCGCCCTGCCCCCCGGACGCGACGAGCGTCAGGTGCTCCAGGCCCTGCGCCGCATGGCCAACCAGAACCAGCCGTTCCGCTCCTACCTCGGCATGGGATACCATGCCTGCTTCACGCCGCAGGTGATTCAACGCAACGTGCTGGAGAGCCCCGGCTGGTACACGTCCTACACGCCCTATCAGGCGGAGATCTCGCAGGGCCGGCTCGAGGCGCTGCTGACGTTCCAGACGATGGTATCGGATCTGACCGGGCTCGAGATCGCGAACGCCTCGCTGCTCGATGAAGCGACCGCGGCCGCGGAGGCGATGCACGTGACCGAGGCGGTGGCGGGTGCCAAGGCGCATCCGGTCTACTGCATCGACGAGCAGTGCCACCCGCAGACCATCGCGGTGGTGCGCACCCGGGCGGAAGCGCGCGGGATCGAGATCGTGTTGGGCGATCCGGAGTCGTTCCAATTCGGCGACGGGGTCATCGGGGCGCTGGTGCAGTATCCCGGCACCGACGGCCGGTTGCGCGACTTCCGCACCCTGTGCGAGCGCGCCCACGCGGCGGGTGCGCTGGTCACCGCGGCTACCGATCTCCTGGCGCTCACGCTGCTCGTGCCGCCCGGTGAATGGGGCGCCGACATGGCGATCGGCAACAGCCAGCGCTTCGGCGTGCCGATGGGCTACGGCGGGCCGCACGCGGCGTTCTTCGCGACGCGCGACGCTCACAAGCGCCACCTCCCCGGCCGCATCATCGGCGTCTCGAAGGATCGCGCCGGACGCCCGGCCTTGCGGATGGCGTTGCAGACGCGCGAGCAGCATATCCGCCGCGAGAAGGCCACGAGCAACATCTGCACCGCGCAGGTGCTGCTCGCGGTGATGGCGGGGATGTATGCCGTGTACCACGGCCCCGAGGGGCTGCGCCGCATCGCCGAGCGGGTGCATGCGTTCACTGCCCTCCTGGCCAAGGCGCTGCAGCGGATGGGCTACCGGCTGGCGCACGACGCGTACTTCGACACGCTGTGCATCGTGGTCGAGCCGTGGGCCCTGCCGCGGCTGCAGGACGCCGCCTGGGCGCGCCGCATCAACGTCCGCGCCCTGTCGCCCGACCGCATCGTCGTGGCGCTCGACGAAACCGTCACGGTGGACGACCTGTCGGACCTGATCGCCGTGTTCTCGATGAACGAGACACTGCCCTATATGGCCGACGAGGCGGCCGCCAAGGTCGAGACCACGATTCCCGCAAGCCTGACCCGCCGCTCGGCTTATCTGACGCATCCGGTGTTCCATCGGTACCGGTCCGAGACGGAAATGCTGCGCTATCTGAAGCGGCTCGAAGCGCGCGACCTCTCGCTCACCTCGGCGATGATCCCGCTCGGCTCGTGCACCCTCAAGCTCAACGCCACGACCGAGATGGTGCCCGTGTCGTGGCGCGAGTTCAACCGGCTGCATCCCTTCGCGCCGCTGTCCCAGGCGCAGGGCTACCAGATGCTGTTCCGCCAGCTCGAGGACCAGCTGGCGGAGATCACGGGGTTCGCCGCGGTGTCGCTGCAGCCCAACGCCGGCTCGCAGGGTGAGTTCACCGGGCTGCTCGTGATTCGCGCCTACCACCGCTCCCGCGGCGACACCAAGCGCGTCACCTGCCTCATCCCGCAATCGGCGCACGGCACCAATCCCGCAAGCGCCGCCATGGCCGGGATGCAGGTCGTGGTCGTGAAGACCGACGCGCAGGGCAACATCGACCTCGACGATCTGCGCGCCAAGGCCAAGCAGCACGCCGACACGCTGGCGGCGCTGATGGTGACCTATCCGTCCACGCACGGCGTGTTCGAGGCCACGATCCGCGACGTCTGCAAGATCGTCCATGCGAACGGCGGGCAGGTGTACATGGACGGCGCCAACCTGAACGCCCAGGTGGGGCTGTGCCGGCCGGCGGATATCGGGGCCGACGTATGCCATCTCAACCTGCACAAGACGTTCTGCATCCCGCACGGCGGCGGCGGTCCAGGCATGGGCCCGATCGGCGTGGCGCGCCACCTGGCCCCGTTCCTCCCCGACCATCCGGTCGTCCCGCTCGGCCATGCGCAATCCTGCGGCACCGTCTCCGCCGCGCCGTGGGGCAGCGCCTCCATCCTGCCGATCTCCTGGGCCTACATCTCTCTGATGGGACAGGAAGGACAGGTCGAGGCGACCCAGGTCGCGATTCTCAACGCCAACTACATCGCACGACGGCTGACCGGGCACTACGAGCTGCTCTACTCCGGCGCGCACGGGCTGATCGCCCACGAGTGCATCATCGACACGCGGCCCTTCAAGCAGTCGGCCGGCGTCGAGGTCGAGGACATCGCCAAGCGGATCATCGACTACGGATTCCACCCCCCCACGGTGTCCTTCCCCGTGGCGGGCACACTGATGATCGAGCCGACCGAGAGCGAGTCGAAGCAGGAGCTGGACCGCTTCTGCGACGCGCTGATCGCGATCCGCGACGAGATCCGCGAGATCGAGACGGGCGCGGCCGACCGGGAGAACAATCTCCTGAAGAACGCCCCGCACACGCTCGCGGACCTGCTGGCGGACCACTGGGACCGGCCCTACGCGCGCGAGCGCGCCGGCTTCCCCGCACCCGCGGTGCGGGAGCACAAGATCTGGCCCGCGGTGGGACGCGTGGACGGCGCCTACGGCGACCGTAATCTGGTGTGCGTCTGCCCGCCGGTGGAGGACTACGCCGCCGTCTGAGTGGCGCCTGGTCGTCGATTCGACCGGGTGCCCGGGCGCCTGGAACATGGCGCTCGACGAAGCACTGCTCCAGGACGCCGCGCGCACCGGCCGGCCCACGCTGCGGCTGTATCGCTGGTCGCCCCCGTGCCTCTCCTTCGGTCGCAATGAGCCGGCGCTGGCGCGCTACGACCGCGCGGCCATCGACCGACTCGGCCTCGACGTGGTGCGCCGGCCCACCGGCGGGCGTGCCGTGTGGCACGACGCCGAGCTCACCTACGCGGTGGCCGCCCCGATCGCGGCGTTCGGCTCGCTGGCCGAGAGTTATCGCGCGATCCATGCGCGTCTCGCCGCCGCCCTCCGGACCCTCGGTGCGGCGGCCGAGCTCGCGCCGCGAGGACGCGCCGCGGGCGTCGGCGACGGCCCCTGCTTCGCGACACCGGTCGGCGGTGAAGTGCTGGTGAATGGCAAGAAGGTCGTCGGCTCGGCCCAGGTGCGGCACGGCCCGGCGTTTCTCCAGCACGGCTCGATCCTGCTCGACGGCTCGCAGAAGATGATTCAAGTCGTCAGCCGTCAGCCGTCAGCCGTCAGCGCCGCCACCTCCCTGACCGCCATACTTGGTCGCCCGGTCGGGTTCACCGAGGTCGCCGACGCCATCGTCGCCGCCTGGGGGGAGCCGCTCGCCACGTCCGCCATCGTCCGCCCTCGTCCGCCCTCGTCCGCCTTCGCCTCCCCCGCCTGGACCTGGCGCCGCTAACAGCCGGGTGGAATCTTACGGCATGATCACACTGCCGCGGGTCCCGCGCCTCGCCTCCGTCGCCGTGCTCATCGCCTGCACGATCACCGCCTGCACCCGCGCCGGCGGGTGCCGGGACGAGTACTGCGGCACGCTCGTGTTCGCGGGGGTCGGCGAGGTGACGGCGTTGCTCCCGCCGGTGTCCGATGCGTCGGTCGATCGCGATGTCTACGACCAGATCTTCCTCCGGCTGGCCGACTTGACGCCCGACGGCGGCACCATCGGCGATTCCGGTTTCGTCCCGCAGCTGGCGCAGCGCTGGGAATGGACCGATCCGCTCACCCTGGTCTTTCATCTCGACCCGCGAGCCCGCTGGCAGGACGGCCCGCCGGTCACCGCGGAGGACGTGGCGTTCACCTTCGCCGCCTATACCGACACCGCCGTCAATTCGGCCGATCGCGGCGCGCTGCTCGCCCATATCGCATCGGTCACGGCGCAGGACTCGCTCACGGCCGTGTTCCACTTCCGGGATCGCTATCCGGAGATGTTCTACGACGCCGTCTTCCACATGCGGATCCTCCCGGCGCATCTGCTCCGCACCGTACCGCTGGCCACGTGGCGCACGGCGGAGTTCGGGCGGGCGCCGGTCGGTGCCGGGCCCTATCGCTTCGTGCGGTGGACGCCGGGGCAGTCGCTCGAGCTGGCCGCCGACTCGGGGTTCTATCTCGGCCGGCCGCACCTGCGGCGGCTGATCTGGCGGTTCGCCAGCGACCTGAACGTCGCGATCACACAGGTCGTGGCCGGAGAAGTCGATGCCATCGAGGTCCTGCTCAGTCCGACCAACATCGAGCGCGCCCGGAATTCGGGACACCTGACGCTGTACTCCTATCCCGGACCGACGTACAGCTTTCTCCGGTTCAATCTCCGCGCCAGCGGCGACTCGCTGCGGCCGCATCCGATCTTCGCCGATCGCGACGTCCGCCGGGCGCTGGTGCTCGCGACGGACCGGGCGCGCATGTGCCAGAGCGTCTTCGCCGGAAACGCCAAGGTCCCCCCCGGTCCGATCCCCCAGTCGTGGTCGTGGCTCTGGGTGCCGCAGCTGTCGGTCCCCGCCTACGACACGGCGCAGGCGGCGCGGTTGCTCGCCGCGCGCGGGTGGCGGGACTCCGATGGTGACGGCGTGCGGGATCGCGGTGGACGCAAGTTGTCTTTCCATTTGAGCGTGCCGTCCACCAGCCCGCCGCGCGTCCAGTACGCCCAGCTGTTGCAGGAGGCGTTGAAGGCGGTGGGCGTGGAGGTCGTGATCGATCAGATGGAGCCGGCGACGCTGCAGGAGCGTCTCCGCGCCGGCGGGTTCGACGCGGCGCTGGAGACGTGGTTCGCCGACCCGTCGCCCACGTCCGCAGCCCCGGGGATCTGGGGGTCGCACGGCGCCTCGAATTTCGGCCACTATGCCAGTCCGGCGTTCGACCGCCAGGTCGCGGCCGCCGCGAGCGCGACGACACCGGACGCCGCCCGGACGTCCTGGATCGCGGCGTTCGGCACCATCGATCAGGACGCGCCCGGCATCATGCTGTTCTCGGTCGACAACATCGCGGCCGTGGATTCGCGCGTGACCGACGTCCAGATCCGTCCGGACTCGTGGTGGGCCCTGGTCCGGACCTGGCGCATTCCTCCCGACAAGCTGAACGAGCGGGATCGCGTAGGAGGCTGAGTGACGGCGTGGCTCCTGCGGCGGCTCGCTGCCGGAATCGCCATCGTCTTCGCCGTCGTCACCCTCACGTTCGTCGCGGTGCATCTGGCGCCCGGCGACCCGTTCCTCCCTGCCGATGGCCGCCCCATGGACCCCGCGGCGGTCGCGCGGCTCCGCGCGGCGTACGGGCTCGACCGACCGTTGATCGAGCAATACGGCCGCTACCTGGTTGCGCTCGGCCGGGGTGAGCTGGGACAGTCCTTCAGCAGGCGGCGTCCCGTGGCGGCCGCGATCGGGAGCGCCCTCCCCAACACCGTTGTCCTCGCCGGCGCGGCCCTGCTCATCGATTTCGCCTGCGGCATCGCCATCGGCGTCTTTCAGGCCGCGCGTGTGCGGCGCCGCTCCGACGTCGCGCTGACGAATCTCACGCTCTTCTTCTATTCGCTGCCGACTTTCTGGCTCGGTTTGGTCCTGCTTCTGGTGTTCAGCCAGTGGCTGCACTGGTTGCCGGTCGGCGGCGCGATCGATCCGGTATTGCACGACGCCCTGCCGCTCGGCGGCCGGCTGCTCGACCGGCTGCGGCACCTCGTGTTGCCGGCCCTCACGCTCGGTCTCGTCGGCGCCGGCGGCACCGCACGCTTCCAGCGCGCCGCGCTGCTCGAGGCGCTCGGCCAGGACTACGTGCGCACCGCGCGCGCCAAGGGACTGGCCGAGCGCACCGTGCTGGTCCGTCACGCGCTGCGGGACGCGCTGCTGCCCGTGATCTCTCTGCTGGGCCTGGCCCTGCCGTTCCTGCTCACCGGCGCGGTATTGGTCGAAACCGTGTTCGCCTGGCCCGGGCTCGGGAAGCTCGCGGCCGACGCCATCCTGGCCCGCGACTACCCCCTGGTACTGGGGACGGTGCTGCTCGCGAGCCTCGCGGTCGTCGCCGGGAGCCTCGTCGCCGATCTCCTGACGGTCGCCGCCGACCCTCGCATCCGACTCTCCGGGTGACGGCCCTCAGCTGGCTCGTCCTGGCCGCGATTGTCGCGTGGGCCATCGCGCTCGTGCAGTGGTGTCGTCGCAGCTCGCGCCGGGCCCGGCGGGACGACGCACGCCGCTTCTTCCGACATCCGAGCGCTGTCGTGGGGCTCGCGTTGCTCACCGTCCTCGTGACCGTCGCGCTGTGCGCGCCCCTCGTCGCCCCCTACCGGCCGTCGCAGCAGCTCGACATCATCGCCTTGCAGAGCCGCCCGCCCGACTGGCTGCACCCGCTCGGCACCGACCTCTACAGTCGCGACGTGTGGAGCCGTCTGGTGTACGGCGCCCGCGTGTCGTTGGGCGTCGGGACGCTGGGCATGCTGGTCGCCGTGACACTGGGTGGCATGGTCGGCGCGACCGCCGGCTATTTCCGCGGCTGGGTGGACGGCGTGCTGATGCGTCTCGTGGACGTGGGGCTCTCCGTGCCGCGCATCTTCCTCGTGCTCGGCGCCATCGCGGTCTGGGAGCGGCTCGGTATCGCCTCCCTGATCCTGCTGCTCGGTCTCACCGGCTGGTTCGCCACCGCCCGTATCGTCCGCGCCGAGGTGCTCACGCTGCGGGAGCGGCCGTTCACCGACGCCGCGCGATCGCTCGGCGCCGGATCATGGCGCATCATCGCCCGTCACATCATCCCCAACGCCGCCGCTCCGCTCATCGTGTCCGCTGCCCTCGGCATCGGCAACATGATGCTGCTGGAGGCGGGACTCTCGTTTCTTGGCGTGGGCATCCAGCCTCCGGAGCCGAGTTGGGGCAACATGATCGCCGACGGGCGGGATCTGCTCACCTCCGCTCCCTGGATCTCCCTCTTCCCCGGACTGGCGATCGCCCTTGCCGTGATGGCGCTGCACGCCGTGGCGGACGCCCTGCGCGACGCGCTCGACCCTCGGACGGCGCGGTTATCTTAGGAACGCCATGACGGAGCCTCTCCTCCGCGTTCGCGACCTGCGTACGTACTTCGTGACCGACCGCGGCGGCGGAACCGCGCGCGCGGTGGACGGCGTCTCCCTGGATCTCTATCCGGGGGAGACACTCGGCGTCGTCGGGGAATCGGGCTGCGGCAAGACCGTCATGTCGCTCTCCATCCTGCGCCTCGTCCCGGAGCCGCCCGGCCACATCCGCCCCGGCAGCCTGATCGAGTTCGAAGGCCACAACCTCCTGACGCTCCCCCCGCGCGACCTGCGGGCCGTCCGCGGCAACCGCATCGCGATGATCTTCCAGGAGCCGATGACCTCGTTGAACCCGGTCCTGACGATCGGGGACCAGGTCGCCGAAGCGGCGATCGTCCACCAGCACCTGTCGCGCGCCGTGGCCCGGCGCCGTGCGATCGAGCTGCTGCGGCAGGTGGGCATCCCCGAGCCCGAGGAGCGGGTCGATCACTACCCGCACCAGCTCTCGGGCGGGATGCGGCAGCGGGTGATGATCGCCATGGCGCTGATCTGCCGCCCCCAGATCCTCATCGCCGACGAGCCGACCACGGCGCTCGACGTCACCATCCAGGCCCAGATCCTGGAGCTGCTCGCCCGCCTGCAGCAGGAGCTCGGCATGGCGGTCCTGCTCATCACCCACGATCTGGGCGTGGTCGCGGGCACCGCCGACCGCGTCGTCGTGATGTACGCCGGCCAGGTCGTGGAGACCGCGCCGACCCCGGAGCTGTTCGCGCACCCGCGGCACCCCTACACCGAGGGACTGATGGAGTCCATTCCACGGCTCGACCGGCCGCGGGCGCGGTTACACAGCATCCCGGGCTCGGTGCCCGCCGCGACGGCGTGGCCGCAGGGCTGCCGGTTTCATCCGCGCTGCCCCTACGCGTGGGACAAGTGTCGTACCGAGGAGCCGCCGTTGCTCGAGACCGGAACCGAGGGCCACACCGCGCGCTGTTGGCTCGTGGCCGAGCCGGCGCGCCGCACCAGGGGCCCCGGCGCATGACCGCGACGGCTGCGGCTCCGCTCGTCGAGGTGCGCGATCTCGTGAAGCACTATCCGGGCGAGCGCACCTGGCTCGGTCTGGGACGTCCGCGCGAGCCGGTGCGGGCCGTGGACGGCGTGAGCTTCTCGATCCCCGCCGGCACGACGCTGGGCCTCGTGGGGGAGTCGGGATCGGGGAAGACCACGGTGGCCCGGACGCTGCTGCGCCTCACCGAGCCGACCAGCGGCACCTTTCTGCTCGCCGGGGTCGAC
>DATDED010000458.1:0-10541 GCA_036523455.1 Gemmatimonadales bacterium | reverse complement strand
GTTGAGCGACCGTGAGCTGCGCCGCGAGCGACTGGAGCGGGATCGCGGCGAACAGCACGAGTGTGGCGAGCGGCGCGGTGTAGCGCATCGCGGCATTTCGCAAGGAGAGTGTCTCTAATGTTGGTCGTGCCCCTCATCGAGCGCAAGCGGGACGGCGGAGCGCTCACGCCCGAGGAGTGGTCCGCGCTCGTGGCCGGATACACGGCGGGCCGGATTCCCGACTATCAGATGTCCGCGCTGCTCATGGCCGTCATCTTCCGCGGGCTGGAGCGGGCGGAGCTGGCCGCGCTCACCGACGCCATGATCGCCTCCGGCCAGCGGCTCTCCTTCGAGGGGTGGAGCACGCCCCGCATCGACAAGCACTCCACGGGGGGGGTCGGCGACAAGGTCTCCCTGGTGCTGGCGCCGCTCGTCGCCGCCTGCGGCGTGGCGGTGCCGATGATGTCGGGGCGGGGGCTCGGTCACACCGGCGGGACCCTGGACAAGCTCGAGGCCATCCCCGGTTTCCGGACCGATCTGTCGCTCCCCGAAGCCAAGGCGCAGCTGCAAAAGCTCGGCGCGGTGCTGATCGGCCAGACCCCGGAGATCGCGCCCGCCGACAAGAAGCTCTATGCGCTGCGCGACGTCACGGCGACGGTCGAGGCGATTCCGCTGATCTCGGCCAGCATCATGTCCAAGAAGCTCGCCGAAGGCCTCACCGGGCTCGTGCTCGACGTGAAGCACGGGAGCGGGGCGTTCCTCCCCGAGACCGAGCGGGGGCTCGAGCTCGCGCGCACCATGATCGCGCTCGGCGAGGATCGCGGCTGTCCCACCGTGGCGCTGCTCACCGCGATGGATCGTCCCCTGGGCCGCGCCTGCGGGAACTCGCTCGAGACCGAGGAGGCGATCCTCGCGCTGCGCGGCGAGGGGCCGGAGGACCTGATGGAGGTCACCTACGCGCTCGGCGTCGAGATGCTCCTCATGGCGAAGGTCGAGCGGACGCCCGCCAAGGCGCGCCAGCGCCTGGAGGATGCGCTCGGCTCTGGGCTCGCGGCCGAGAAGTTCGAACGGATCATCGAGGCCCAGGGCGGCAACCCCAAGGTCGTCGAAGATGCGTCGGGGCTCCCACAGGCGCAGGCCGTGGAAGTCTTCGCCGCCCCCGAGACGGGAGTGGTCACCCGGGTCGAGCCGCGCACCATCGGCCGAGCCATCGTCGCCATGGGCGGCGGCCGTACCAAGGTGGAGGACACGGTCGACCCGAGCGTCGGCTTCGTGATCACCGTGAAGCCGGGGGACAAGGTGCTCGCGGGGGAGCCGATCGCGTCGGTGTTCGCCCGCGATGCCGCGGGCATCCAGACCGGATTCGAGGCGCTCGCGCGGGCGATCGCGATCGGCGACCGGCTGGTGGAACGGCCGCTGCCGCTGGTGTCGCACCGCGTCTCCAGGGACGGCGTCGAGACGCTGGCGCCGCTGGCCAAGAAGAGCACCCCGGCCCGGAAGCGGTGAGGCTCCCGAGTTCCCAGGACGAGGGCCGCCCGTGTAGCTTGCGTCTCCCATGACCAACGTCGCCGGCAGGATTCCCTACCTCCCCGACCGGATCGTCGGGCTCGCGGCCGTCGCGCACAACCTCTCCTGGAGCTGGAGCCGCGAGGCGCGGGCGCTGTTCCGGGTGATCGACCAGCCGCTCTGGCACCTCACCCGCCACAATCCCATCGAGCTGCTGCGGCGGGTGGATCCCGCCCGGCTCACGCAGTGCGCGGAAGACCCGGAGTTCCTGCGACGCTACGACGCCGTGATGGCGCAGGCCGCCCGCGAGGGCTCGCGTGAAGGCACCTGGTTCGCGCGGGAATACCCCGACCTGCACGACCGCACGATCGCGTACTTCTGCGCCGAGTTCGGGTTGCACAACTCCGTGCCGATTTATTCCGGCGGGCTCGGTGTCCTGGCGGGAGACCACTGCAAGACCGCGTCCGATCTGGGCGCGCCGCTGGTCGGCGTCGGGCTGTTGTACACCCGCGGCTACTTCGATCAGCGGCTCCGGCTCGACGGCTGGCAGGCGGACGCCGACGAGCGGTTCGACGCGACGCTCACGCCCCTCGACCGTGTGCTCGGCCACAGCGGCGAGCCGTGTCTCACGACGGTGCCCACCGGCGGCCGGCCCGTCTGCGTCGGCGCCTGGCGCATGATGGTGGGTCGCGTACCCGTGTATCTGCTCGACACCGACCTGCCGCAAAACGACGCCACCGATCGCGAGCTATGCCAGCGCCTGTATGGCGGGTCGGGCGAGCTCCGCCTGCGGCAGGAGTGGGTGCTCGGCGTCGGCGGCGTGCGGGTGTTGCGCGCCCTCGGCAACAGCCCCGCCGTCTGGCACGCAAACGAGGGTCATGCCGCGTTCATGCTGCTCGAGCGCGTGCGCGAGCTCGTGGCCGGCGGCACCTCGTTCGAAGAAGCTGTGCGGCAGGTCCGGGCGACCAGCGTCTTCACGACGCACACTCCGGTGCCGGCGGGCCACGACGCCTTCGCCGTCTCCCAGGTGGAAGCGCTCATGGGGCCGGTGCTGGAGGAAATGAAGGGACAGCGCGAGGCGCTGCTGCACCTCGGCCATGCGCCGCACCTCGATCACAATCAGTTTCACATGCCGGTGCTCGCCATCCGGCTTTCCGGCCGCGTCAACGGCGTGTCGCGGTCCCATGGCGAAGTGTCGCGGGGCCTCTGGGCCCCGTTGTGGCCCGGCCGGGATCCCGAGCAGGTGCCCATCGGCCACGTGACCAACGGAGTGCACCTCCCCACCTGGATGTCGCACCACATGTGGGAGCTGCTGGGGCGCTGCCTTGGTCCGGGGTGGACCGAGGCCATCGGCGAGCCGGGGTTCTGGCAATGCGCTCTCACCCTCGACGACGGCGCGTTGTGGGCGATACACAACGATCTCAAGATCGTCACGCTGCGCGCCATCCGGGAAATGGCCCGGCGGCGCTGGGTGGAGCAGTGGAAGACGGAGTCCCTGCACCTGGTGGGGGCGGGAACGCTGCTCGACGAGCACGCGCTGACCATCGGCTTCGCGCGGCGCTTCGCGACCTACAAGCGGGCCAGCCTCATCTTCCGCGACCCCGAACGGCTGCGCCGGCTGCTCGTGAACCCGTGGCGGCCCGTGCAGATCGTGTTCGCGGGGAAAGCCCATCCCGCCGACGACCCCGGCAAGCAGATGCTGCAGAAGGTCTACGAGTTCACGCGCGATCCGCGCTTCGAGGGACGGGTGGCGTTCATCGAGGACTACGAGATGCACCTCGCCCACCGCCTGGTGCAGGGGGTGGACCTCTGGCTCAATCTGCCCAGGGTACCGCTCGAGGCGTCGGGCACCAGCGGCATGAAGGCCGCCCTGAACGGGGTACCCCAGCTCAGCACCCTGGACGGCTGGTGGCATGAAGGGTTCGAGGGGAAGAACGGCTGGGCGATCCCGCCCGTCTCGAACGGGGAGGACCCCGACGAGGCCGATGCGGAGCGGCTTTACCAGGTCCTCGAAGAGCAGATCGTGCCGCTCTACTACAGCCGGGACGAGCGGGGCGTCCCGCTCGGCTGGGTGGAGCGGATGAAGCAGGCCCTGCGAGTGGCCGGGGAGCGGTTCACGGCCCAGCGCATGGTGCAGCAGTACGCCACGCAGTATTACGTTCCAGTCATGCGCGGGGAGCCGGCGGCGGACGATCCACCGACGGCTTGATGCACCGGCCGGTCACCCACCGGTCCCTGGGCATCGTCGAGAGGCGGTGGGTCCATGAGGAATGATCACGTGAAAGCGACTGCGCCCCGGCCGTCCAGCGGGCGGCGCGTGAAGGGCGGAAGTTCCCGCCGGGCGGCAAGCGCGGCGCCGGCCATCGAGCGGATCCCGGCGGTCCATCTCACGGCCGAGTATTGGCCGTTCGCCCGCACCGGGGGGTTGGGCGAGGCCGTCAACGGCCTGGCCGAGGCACAGCACGCGGCGGGCTCGCCCGCGACCGTGGTGATGCCGCTGTACCGCACGGTGCGGGAGAGCGGCCCGGCACTCGAGCGGGTAGGCCACCAGTTCTCGGTGAGCGTCGGGTCCCGGACCGAGTGGGCCCATGTCTACCGTCTGGTGGACCGACCCGCCGGCCCCTCCGTGTTCTTCATCGAGCATCCGGATTTCTTCGATCGCAGCGGGATCTACGGAGACTCCGTAGGAGACTACCCGGATAACGCGCTGCGCTTCGCCTTCTTTTGCAAGGCGGCCGTCGCCGCGCTCCCCGCCATCGCCCCCGGCGCCCAGGTGCTGCACGCGCACGACTGGCACACGGCGCTGGCGCCGGTTTACCTGCGCACGGTGTTCCGCGGGCTGCCGTTCCACGACGGGCTCGCGATCGTGCTCTCGGTGCACAACGCGGGCTTTCAGGGTCACTACCCACGGGAAACGATGCGCGAGCTGGGGCTGCCCGAGGAGTTGTACGGGCCCCACGCCTTTGAGTGGTACGATCGCGTCAATATCCTGAAGGGCGGCATCGCCTTCGCCGACGTCGTCGTGACCGTGAGCCCGACGCACGCCCGCGAGCTGTGCACGCCGACCGGCGGCTTCGGGCTGCAGGACACGTTCATAGCGCTCGGAGACCGGCTCCAGGGGGTGCTCAACGGGATCGACTTGAAGGCCTGGAATCCGAAAACCGATCCCTACATCGCCGCCAACTACACGGCGGACGACCTGACCGGAAAGCGGCGCTGCAAGGCCGCCCTCCAGCGCGCCTACGATCTGCCGGAAGGGGACGGCATCCCCGTGTTCGCCATGAGCGCGCGCCTCGTCGGGCAGAAGGGCCTGGACCTCGTGCTGGGCGGCAACCTGCTCACGTCGGGGAACGCGCAGTTCGTGTTCCTGGGGTCCGGGGAGCACCGCTACCACGAGGCGCTCGCCAATCTCGCGGCGGCGCAGCCCGAGCGGGTCGTCGCCGAGTTCGCCTTCACCGACCGCCAGGAGCACATCCTCCTCGCGGGCGCCGACCTGTTGCTCATGCCGTCCCTGTACGAGCCGTGTGGACTGACGCAGATGCGCGCCCAGCGCTACGGCGTGATCCCCATCGTGCGTGCGGTCGGCGGGCTGCAGGACAGCGTGCAGGAAGGTGTGACCGGGTTCCTGTTCGGCGAGTACACCCCCGCGGCGCTCGAGGAAGTCGTCGACCGCGTGCTGCAGCGCTACGCCGACCGGGACGGGTGGCAGGTGCTCGTTCGGCAGGCCATGGGCTCACGGTTCGGCTGGGACCAGTCCACGGCGCAGTATTCGGCCCTCTACCGCCGCGCGCTGACGACCCATGCCCAAGCCTGACGCCGCGCCGGTGGATTTCGTCTGGACGCTCCACAGCCATCTCCCCTACGTCCTGAACCACGGCCGCTGGCCGCACGGGAGCGACTGGCTGTGTGAAGCGGCCCTCGACACCTACCTGCCCCTGCTCGAGGAGCTGCGCGCACTCGAGCAGGAGGGGATCCCCGCGCCGGTGACGATCGGCTTCACACCGATCCTCGCCAACCAGCTCGCGAGTCCCGCGTTCGGCCGCGAGCTGGAGTCGTTCTTCGACCAGCGCCTCGTGGCCTGCGGCGAAGCGCCCGGCTCCCTCGCGACCACGGGGGACCAGGCCCTGTTGCCGCTCGTGGACTACTGGCGGCGCCACCTGGAGCGTCTGCGCGACCTGTTCCGGTCCACCGGAGGCGACCTCCTGGCCGCGTTCCGGGACCTCCAGGTGCGGGGGAGGCTCGAGATCATCGGCTCGGCGGCGACGCACGGATATCTGCCCCTGCTGCGCCGGGACGAGAGCGTTCGGCTGCAGCTCGCCGTCGGATTCAGCGAGCACCGCCGCCTGTTCGGCACGGCGCCGGTCGGCTGCTGGCTGCCGGAATGTGCGTACCGGCCGCGCCGGGGTGAGCGCCCCGGCATCGAAGAGTTCCTGGAGGAAGCGGGGTTCCGCTTCTTCTTCGTGGACTCGCATCTCGCCCGGGCCGGGGCGCCATTGGGCGCCTATGGCGACGTACCGCTCGGCGCCGAGCGGTTCGATGCGGAGCGTCACGAGACCGCGCACGTTCAGGCGGTCAAGGTCGCGCACTCGCCCTACCGGGCATACCGCGTGTCGCGCACGTACCCTGGCGTCGCCGCGCTGGTCCGCGACCCGCGCTCCTCGATGCAGGTGTGGAGCCGGCAGCAGGGCTACCCCGGCGACGAGTGGTACCTCGAGTTCCACAAGATCCGCTGGCCCGGCGGTCTCAAGCTGTGGCGGGTCACCGGCGGCGGCGTCGATCTGGGCGACAAGCGTCCCTACGAGCCCGGGCGGGCGCACGAGCGCGCCGCGGATCACGCGCGCCACTTCTCGGAGCTCCTGGAAGGTCTCGGCCGAGCCAAGGCCGGCCTCGTGGTGGCGCCGTTCGACACCGAGCTCTTCGGTCACTGGTGGTTCGAAGGCGTGGACTTCCTGGCGGCGACGTATCGCGAGCTGCGCCACCGGCCGCGAGTCCGGCCGGTGACGGCCGGTCGCCATCTGCGCGAGCATCCGCCGGAGAAGGCATTGCGTCTGGCGGAGGGATCCTGGGGTGTGAACGGCGACCACAGCATGTGGATGAACGAGCAGACGCAGTGGACCTGGGATCGGCTGTGGCCCCTGGAAGATGCGTTCTGGGACGCCGCACCGGCCGCGCTCGCCGTCTCCGCCGCGCGCCCCGTGCTGGCCCAGGCGGCCCGCTCGTTGCTCCTCGCCCAGGCCTCGGACTGGCAGTTCATTCTCTCGACCGGCGCCGTCCCGGATTATGCCGAGCGCCGCTTCAACGGGCACTGTCAGGACGTGGAGCGGCTCCTCGACGGACTGCGCACCGGCGCCCTGGAGGGCGCGACGCGGCTCGCCGATGAGCTGGCGCAGCGGGACGCGATCTTCCCCGACGTGCTCGACGCGGTCGCGGGGGCGGTCCGCGGGAGAACGACCGCCGGGGTGCTCGGCTGACCAGTCGCTCCTCGGTGGTGATCCACGGGCATTTCTACCAGCCCCCCCGCGAAGATCCCTGGCTCGAGGCCGTGGTGCGCGAGCCCTCGGCCGCGCCGGCGCACGACTGGAACGAGCGGATCGAGCAGGAGTGTTACCGGGCGGTCGTGGCGGCCCGGCGCTACGCAGCCGACGGACGCATCGCTGCGGTCGTCAACACCCTGACGTCCATCAGTTTCGATTTCGGGCCGACGCTGCTCGCCTGGCTCGAGCGTGCGGCGCCCGCGACGTACGCGGCCGTCCTCGCCGCCGACCGCGAGAGCGCCCGGCGTCAGGGCGGCCACGGCAACGCCCTCGCCATGCCGTACCATCATCTGATCCTGCCGCTCGCGTCGCGTCGCGACAAGGTGACTGAGGTCCGCTGGGGTATCGCCGATTTCCGGCGCCGCTTCCGGCGCGATCCCGAGGGGCTGTGGCTGCCGGAGACGGCGGTGGACGAGGAGACACTGGACGTCCTGGCGGAAGAGGGCATCCGCTTCACCGTGCTCGCACCGCACCAGGTGGAGGGCGCGCCCGCCGGGGGATTGCCCGGTGTCTACACGACGTCGGGTGGACGGTCGATCGCCCTGTTCCCCTACGACGGAGCGATCGCCAACGAGGTGGCGTTCGGCGGTCTGGTGCGTGACGGGAGTCTCTGGGCGCAGCGCATGCTCGCGCCCGACGCGGCCGGTGCCCGCCGTCCGCTGGTGGCCATCGCGACCGACGGGGAGACCTGGGGCCACCATCATCCCTTCGGCGAAGTCGGGCTGGCGTGGATGCTCCACTTGCTCGAGAGCCGGAACGACGTGCGGGTCGAGAACTTCGCCGCTGTGCTGGCCCGCCGGCCTCCCGAGCGCGAGGTGCGGCTCGTGGCGCCGTCATCGTGGAGCTGCCCGCACGGCGTGGAGCGCTGGCGCTCCGACTGCAGCTGCCGGATCGTCCCCGAGCCGGCGGGCCGTCACACGCGATGGCGCGCGGCGCTGCGCGAGGGGCTCGATTGGCTCGCCGGTGAGCTGCATGCGCGGTTCGAGCTGGAGGGGGCGCAGCTGCTGGCGGACCCCTGGGAGGCACGCGAGGGCTATGCCCAGGTCGAGGGTGACCCGGGGCAGGTAGAGCGCTTCGTGAAACGCCGCCTGCGCGCGAAGCGTCATCCCGCCGCCCGCGTGCGCGCCGCCGAGCTGCTGGAGCTCGAGTGGAACGCGCTCGCGATGTTCACGTCGTGCGGCTGGTTTTTCGACGACATCTCGGGGATCGAGGCGCAGCAGGTGCTGCGCTACGCGGCGCGGGCGATCGAGCTGGCCGGGCCCGACGCCCAATTCCTGGAGGCGGGTCTGCTGGAGCGGCTCGCCCGCGCTGAGAGCAACAGGGAGGCGACCGGTCGGGATCTCTACCTCGCTCACGTGAAGCCCAAGGTGCCCGCCCCCGTGAGTGTGGCGGCCGGGCACGCCGCCGCGCGCCGCCTCACGCCACGTGCGGAGATTCCCGGCGTCCCGGGATATCGTGCGAGCCAGCGCGGCGGCCGCGTGACGGTCGTGCGTCGTCGCACCGGTCGGGAAGACACGTTCCGTGTCGGGGTCGAGCGGCTCGGCGGCACCGCCGTCGCCGTGGAGGTGGCGCGGGACGCCGGCGGCCCCACCCGCCTCGGTCTCGACGAGCTTCCCGAGGGCTACCGGATGCCGCTGGTGGCCGCGCTGCGGGCCGAATTGGTCGAGCGGCGGCTGAGCGCGGTGGATCGTGCGCGGCTTGCGGCGGGGGAGGCCGAGCTTCCTCGCCTGGCTGCCCTCGCGCTCACGCGGGCGGTAGGGGCGCTGGCGCGCGACCGGTCGCCGAAGGCGATCGCCGCCGTCTGTGATCTGGCCGACCTGCTGGAGCTGCTGGAGCAGCACATCCCGTTCGACGCCCAGACGACGTTTGCGCGGTTGCGCGCCGATGCCGGACCAGAAGCGGCCGCCGCCCTCGCGGTCGTGGGACGCCGGCTCGGCTTTGCCGGGGAGACCTGATTGGATCCCGTCCGACTCGTCTTCGGTGTCCATTTTCACCAGCCGGTGGGGAACTTCGATCACGTGCTCGAGGCCCACGTGCGCGACGTGTACCAGCCGTTCATCGAGCGGCTGGCCGAGCGGGAGTTCTTTCCCCTCACGCTGCACGTGTCGGGGCCGCTGCTCGAATGGCTGGAGTCTCACGCGTCGGCGCTGGTGGACCGCATCGGGAGCCTGGTGGCGGAGGGGAAGGTCGAGCTGCTGTTGTCGGGCTTCTACGAGCCGGTGCTGATTTCGCTGCCGCGGCAGGACCGGATCGAGCAGGTGAGCTGGATGCGCGAAGCGGTGCGGCGCCGGTTCGGCGTGGAGCCGACGGGGTTGTGGCTCACGGAGCGCGTGTGGGAGCCCGAGCTCGCCGCCGATCTCTCCGATGCCGGGGTGCGCTACGCCCTGGTGGACGATCGCCACTTTCTCGTGTCGGGATTTCCCGCCGAGCGGCTGCACCAGCCGTACTGGACCGAAAGCGACGGGCGACGCGTCGCGCTGCTGCCGATTCACGAACGGCTCCGCTACCTCGTGCCGTTCAAGCCGCCGGCGGACACGGTGGCCTACCTGCACGGGCTCCGGGCCGCACGGCGGCCCCTGGCGGTGCTGGTGGACGACGGCGAGAAATTCGGCGGCTGGCCGGGCACGAAAGACTGGGTGTACGAGCGCGGCTGGCTGCGGGAATTCCTGGATGCGATCCAGCAGACGATCGGGGCGGGGGAGGTCCGGCTCGCGACGCCGACAGCGGCGCTGGCCGACGTACCGAGTGGGGGCCTGGCGTACCTGCCGACGGCGTCCTATCGGGAGATGGAGGCGTGGTCGCTGCCGCCGGCCGCCGCGACGCGGCTGGCGGCGCTGGAGCAGGAGCTCGGCCCGGAACGGCTCGCCGGCCCCGAGGGAGCGCTGGTGCGGGGCGGCCACTGGCGTCACTTCCTCGTGAAGTATTCGGAGGCCGGGCGCATGCATCGCAAGATGCTCGCGCTGTCAGGACTGGCCCGCCGCCGCGGCGATCCGCCGGCCGCGCGGCGCGCGATCGGCCGCGCCCAGTGCAATGACGCCTATTGGCACGGCGTGTTCGGCGGGCTGTACCTCCCCCATCTGCGCCACGCGATCTGGGAGCAGCTGGCCTCGGCGGAGCGCGTGCTGCGGCGCGGTGAGCCACCCGCGGTCGAGCGGTTCGACGTGGACGGGGACGGCGTGGAAGAGCTGTGGGCGCACTCGGCGTCCTGGTCGATCCTCGTCAGCCCCGCGCGTGGCGGCGCGATTGAAGACCTGACCCTGCTCGATCGTGGGGTGAACCTCGCCGACGTGCTCACACGCCGCCGCGAGCCCTACCACGATCCGGCGGGGAATGACGACCGCGGCGCGATCGACGGGGAGGACCGCGTCCTGAGCGTCGAGCGGGTGCTGCCCGACGCGCTCCGGCGCGAATCCTACGAGCGCGGCGACTATGTCGCGGCACGGACGTGGTCGCGTGAGCCGTTCACCGCGCGCGCCGAGGCGAGCGCCGGCGGCGTCGAGATCGTGTTGCGCGCCACGGGCC
>DATDED010000457.1:0-5039 GCA_036523455.1 Gemmatimonadales bacterium | reverse complement strand
CTTCGGCGGCGCGCCGAAAGGCGTGGAGTGAGCCGACCCCGGGGTTGCCCGCCCAGGAGAAGACGAGCTTCTTCGCGCACCCCGCGGCGATCATCTGATCGTAGATGAGATCGGGCGTGAGGCGCGCGAGGGTGAGGTCGCGGCGCCGCTGACGGATGATTTCGTGTCCCGCCGCGAAGCAGATGAGGTGGGTGAAGCCTTCGATGACGACGGTATCGCCGTCGTGGACGTGGGCGGCGATGGCGTCGTGCATCGACAGCACCTTGGAGGCGCTATCGGTCATCGGCTATCGGCTATCCGCCAAGCTCGACCAGACACTGATCGAGGATCGCCAGGGCGGTATCGACGTCGTAGTCGTCCACGACGAGGGGCGGCGCCAAACGCAGCGAGCTCTTGCCCGCGCCGAGCAGCAGCAGACCCTTGGAGAAGGCGAGCCGCTCGAGCTTGCCGACGAGATCGGGATGGGGCGCGCGCGTGGCGCGGTCGGCCACGAACTCGATCCCGATCATGAGGCCGCGGCCGCGCACCTCGCCGATCGTCCGATGCTTGTCTGCGAGGCGGCGGACGCCGGCCAGGAGGCGCTCCCCCTGCACCCGGGCATTCGCCATGAACTCGCGTTCGACGAGGTCGAGCGTGACGAGCGCGGCGGCGCAGGAGACGGGATTGCCGCCGAAGGTCGATCCGTGGGCGCCCGGCCCCCATTTCATCACCGCGGCCTTGGCGATCAACGCGCCGATCGGCATCCCGGAGCCCAGCCCCTTCGCGACGGTGATCACGTCGGGCTCGATGCCCTCGTGCTCGCACGCGAACATCTTCCCGGTGCGCCCGATGCCGGATTGCACTTCGTCGCAGATCAGCAGGATCCCATGCCGGTCGCACAGCGCGCGCAGGTCGCGCAGGAAGCCGTCCGGCGGCACGACGTAGCCCCCCTCGCCCTGGATCGGCTCCACCACGATGGCGGCGACGTTCTTCGGATCGAGCCGGCGCCCGAACAGGTCCTCTTCAATGTTACGGATGCAGCCCCGGGTGCACTGCGGCTCGCCACGGCAGAAGTCGCAGCGATACTGGTACGGGTACGGGACGTGATACACCTCGGGCAGGAACGGCCCGAACCCGGAGCGCTGCACCGCCTTGCTCGCGGTGAGCGAGAGGGCGCCGTAGGTGCGCCCGTGGAACGATCCCGAGAACGCGACGAACGCCGCACGGCCAGTCGAGTGCCGCGCCAGCTTCAGCGCCCCTTCGACCGCCTCCGCGCCGGAGTTGGACAGGAACACGCGCTTCGGACTCGATCCCGGTGCCAGCGTGGCGAGCCGCTCGCACAGCCGGGAGAATCCGGCGAAGTAGAAATCGGCGCCGCAAATATGGAGGAACCGTCCCGCCTGCTCCTGCACCGCCGCGACCACGGCCGGGTGATTGTAGCCCGTGGACGTCACCGCGATCCCCGCCATGAAGTCGAGGAAGCGGTTGCCGTCCACGTCCTCGACCATCGCCCGGTCGCCGCCCGCGATCACGAGCGGATACTCCTTGGGGTAGGAGGTGGACGCGTACTGGTCGTGCTGCGCGACGACGGCGCGCGCCTTGGGACCGGGGGGCGGTACGACGATGCGCGGATAGTCGCGGGCGGGGGCGCTCATGTGCCGATCACCGTGCGGCTCTGCTCGCGCATGAACTGGGCGACGTAATAAGGACCGCACCCGCCCTTGCCGGTCGAGCCCGAGCCCTTCCAGCCGCAGAACGGTTGGGCGCCGGGCCAGGCGCCGGTGGTGGCGCCGCTGCGCTTGTTGGCGTAGCAGACGCCGGCCTGCACCTCGTCGAAGAACCGCTCGATCTCGCGCGGCTCCGCCGTGAAGATCCCGGCCGTGAGCCCGTAGTCGGCCTTGTTCGTTTCGGCGATCGCCTCCTCGAGAGTGCCCACCTCGCCCACGGCGAGGAGCGGGACGAACAGCTCTTCCCGGAAGAGCGTGCTCTCGAGCGGCAGCCGGGCGACGGTGGGGGCGACGTAGTGGCCCTTCGCCAGCGCCCCCTCCGTGAGCCGCCGGCCGCCCGTGAGCACCTTGCCTTCGAGATTCGCCTGAGCCACTGATGCCTCGTAGCGCGCCACGGCGCGCTCGTTGATGACGGGGCCGAAATACACGTCGCGCTGCGTCGGGTCACCGATCGTCATGGCGGCCGTCTTCTCGAGCAGGCGCTCAACGAACGCACCCGCCACGGCCCGGTGCACGTACACGCGCGAGGTCGCGCTGCACTTCTGGTTCTGCAGGCCGAACGCCGAGCGCATCACGCCGTCCGCGGCGGCATCGAGATCCGCCGAGGCCAGGACGAGACAGGCGTTCTTGCCGCCCAGCTCCATCAGCGCGGGCTTGATCCAGCGCGTCGAGATGCCGTGATGGATCCGCAGCCCCACAGTCTTGGAGCCGGTGAACACGACGCCATCCACGCCTTCGTGCTGCCAGAGGTAGTCGCCGATGTCCTCACGCCGCCCCACGAGGTAGTTGAACATTCCGGGCGGGAGTCCTGCGTCGCGGTACACCTCCGCGAGCCGGAGCCCGGTCCAGGGAGCGTCCTCGGAGGGCTTGTAGACCACGGCGTTGCCGGCGACCAGCGCGGCGGCGGACATGCCGGTCGAGAGGGCGAGGGGAAAATTGAACGGCGCGATGCAGGCGAACACGCCGTAGGGCCGCAGCACGTCCATGTTGCGCTCGGCCGGCGTCACCTTCGCCATCTCGCGCACGAACCCGTTGGCGTCCTCCACCTGGGTGCAGTAGTAGTCGATCAGGTCCGCCGATTCCTCCGCATCGCCCATCGATTCGAGCCGGTTCTTCCCGACCTCGAGGCTCATCAGGGCCGCGAGCTCGTACTTGCGCTCGCGAATCAACGCGGCCGCGCGCCGCAGCACCGCGATCCGCTCGGGCCAGGAGCGGCGCGCCCAGTCCGGCTGGGCGGCCCGCGCGGCCGCAACCGCCCGATCCACCTCACCGCGTCCCGCGGCGGCGAAGCGCCCCAGCACGACCGCGGTGTCGATCGGCGTCACGTCCACGAGCGGGGGGGCGGACGTCCCGACCTCCTCCCCCGCGATCAGATTCGGATGGTCCCGACCCGCCGCGGCGCGCACTCCCTCGAGCGCCGCATCGAACTCGCGGTGAAAGGCTTCCAGGTCGACGTTGCTGGAGGTGTAGGTGATCTTGCTCATGGGACGGGAACTGCCAGGCTGGAAAGGGTCCGCGCCAGCGCCGTGCCGAAGCGCGCCACGATCTCGTCGATCTCCTGCGTCGAGACGATGAACGGCGGAGCGAGCATGACCAGGTCGCCGTTCGTCCCGTCGGCATGGCCCACATTGGGCCACACGACGAGACCTGCCGCGAGGGCCTGCGCCGTGAACGTCTCCGCGAACTTCAACGCGCGCGGCAGCGGCGTGCCGGTTCGGGCGTCCTCGGCGAATTCGACGCCCGCCAGGAGCCCGCGGCCGCGTACCGCGGCCACGTGCGGCAGGCCACGCAGGCCGGCGAGCTTCGACTGGAACACGCGGCCCTGCTCGGCGCAGCGCTCGACCAGGCGGTGCGCTTTCACGTAGCGCACCACCGCGAGGCCGGCGGCGCAGGCCACGGGATGGAACGAGAACGTCTGCGCGTGGACCAGGCTCCCCGTGCCCGCGGCCAGGACGTCCACGATGCGCCGCGGCGCCGCAATCCCGGAGAGTGGCGCGTAGCCGGCCGCGATCCCCTTGCCGATCGTCATGAGATCGGGCGTCACCCCGTACGGCTCGATCGCCCACCAGGTGCCCGTCCGGCCCGCGCCGCACAGCACCTCGTCGGCGACGAACAGCACTTCGTGGCGGTCGCAGATCTCCCGCACCCTCCGGAAATACTCAGGCGGTGGGACGGCGGCTCCGGTGGAGGAACCCCCCACCGGCTCGGCGAGAAAGGCGGCCACCGTGTCGGCTCCCGCCTCGAGGATCGCCGCCTCCAGCGCGGTCCCGGTGCAGGTCGGACAGGCGGCATCGGTCCCGCCGCAGGGGCAGCGGAAGCCGGGAACGGGAACACGGACCACGTCCACCAACCAGTCGCCGAACAGCTGCTGGTAGTGCCGCCGCGCGGAGGCCGACAGGGCGAGCAGCGTGTTGCCGTGATAGGCGGGGGTGAGGGCGATGATGCGATGTTTCCCCGGCCGGCCGCGCTCCACCCAGTACTGCCGGGCGAGCTTGAGCGCCGCTTCCACCGCTTCCGAGCCGCTCGACAGGAAGTAGAGGTGATCGAGATCGCCGGGCAGCGTAGCCGCGAGCTCGTCGGCCAGCTCCTCGGCCGCGACGGTGGTGAACGCCGTCCCGTTCACGTAGGCGATCCGCCGCGCCTGGGCGGCAACGGCCTCCGCGATCTCCGCATTGCCGTGCCCCAGCGACGCCACGAATGCTCCGCCCACGGCATCGAGGTAGCGCTTGCCGTCGGTGTCGGTGAGCCAGCACCCTTCCCCACTCACGATCTCGGGGAACGGCCGGGTCAGGTTGCGATAGAAGAGGTGGCCGGCAGGATAGGCATGCATGAGGAGAGAAATCTACTGTGCTATCGGCTATCGGCTATCAGCTATCGGCGGCCGATAGCTGATAGCCGATAGCTGACGACCGTCTCAAAACCCTACCGCCACCCCCAGTCGCACCAGCGACTGCTGGATCGGGACCTTGGCGCTCCCCACTTTGCGGTCGACGCGCTGGAAGCCGTAGTCCGCCGTGCCGCGGAAGCGTCCGTTCGCCGGTCCCACGGAGGCGAACAAGCCGAGCTCGAAGGCAAGCCCCGCCGAGCCTTCGCCCGTGAACTTCGCCCCCGCCAGGTAGTTGCCGCGCAGTCCGACGCTCGCCCCCGGGCCGATGACCTTGGTGTAGCGAACACCGATGCGCGCCGCCCCCATCTCCTGGGCGGCGAGCTCGGGAGAGATCGTGCGGCGCAACACGCCGGCCTCGGCGGCCAGCCCGCCCGAGATGTCGACGCCGAACCGCGCGTCGATCTGCGTGGACTTGAAGTCCTGGAGGCCCGCAGATCGACGCGCGG